>JAFGFZ010000285.1 GCA_016930815.1 Pirellulales bacterium
GCCAAACATGCGAAAGGGCCCGGTCCTGGAATGCGGCCTCAAGGTGCCAAACATGCGAAAGGGCCCGGTCCTGGAATGCGGGCTCAAAGTGCCAAACATGGGAAAGGGCCCGGTCCTGGAATGCGCGGGCTAAGGCCCCAACAAGAGAAGGATCCTGGTTCCGACAATCGTGATCCTGATTCAGATGACGGTAAGGATACCGGTCCAGATACCCATGATGCCGATCCAGGAGATGGCCAAGAATAGGAACGTGCATAACGACCTAGTTTCAGTAAACATCGAAAGCGTTATCAGCTACTTTCCGCATGCTCAGCCCGGTACGTTTTCTCCCAGCACGCGCCGGGTTGGGCTTTTTTAACGATTTCAACGCATTGAGGCCCATTGAAGGTAGAATCCAAAGCTTGCCGGCACTTCGGGCCGCATTTATACTGTCAAAAAGGTCCGATACGCGCTGCAATTCATTGGGAACGGACCGCACCATATGGTCAGACCATGCGCACGTTACGAATGGACTTTTCCTGAAGGCCCTTGGAAATCGGATTCATGATGCGGTATCTTTTGATCCTCGCGGTTATTTCGCTGATCCTGCCTCCTCAACTTCAAACAGCTGTCGCGCAGGATTCCGAAACAACACCCCAGTATCGCCGTCTTGCACCGGGAGTCGAGACAACCATCCAGCCACAAGTCCTGCCAGCGGAGACTGTAAGTTTCCATGCAATCCCGGCCCTCCGGACGCAGACGGATCTCCAATGGACTCCCAAGCTAGCATCCGTGAAGCGAACTCTCTATGAGATGGCGGGTGACGCGGAGTTCCGTCGCGATATCTGGTGTCTTGAATTCACCTTCAAGCCACTCCGGATGCTCGAAATTGATATTCCTCAACCATCGGGGCGGCTCCAGAAAAAAAAGATCCGTTACATGGTCTACCGGGTAAAAAATACCGGGGCGACATTGCATCCAGAACAGCAGCCGGGTGGCACCTACGATATCAAGCCGGTAGCGGGCCAGCCGCGATCTTTTATTCCCCAATTTGTCCTGGAAAGTCACGAACGCGATTCGCAAGGGAATCGCATTTACAAGGCCTACCTCGATCGTATTATCCCGTCCGCATTGGGACCGATCCAGCAGCGTGAGGATCCGAATCGGCAGATCCTCAACTCCGTTGAGATGGCTCGGACACCAATCCCTCCCAGCGACGACCGAATTGATCGCAGTGTATGGGGTGTTGTTACTTGGGAGGATGTTGATCCACGGCTTGATTTCTTTTCAATCTATATTGCTGGCTTGAGTAACGCGTATCGGTGGACGGATCCCGAGGGGGAGTACAAAGCGGGCGATCCACTGGGTAAGGGACGTCTCTTTTTCCAAAAGACGCTCCAACTCAATTTCTGGCGGCCGGGCGACGATATCCGTGAAGACGAGGATGAAATCCGGTTCGGAGTCCCACCCGATAAGGCGGCACTCTACGATAGCCCCGAAGGGGTTGCCTATCAGTGGATATATCGTTAGTATAAAGGGTTTGTACCATCAATTGAGATTCTGGAAGCCCTTCCCTTGTCGGAAAGTCGTTTTCCACTCCGCGAAAAGACGTTGATTGTCTTCCAGAACGTTCCTTACCGGCGATTTTGCGGATGGGTATTCTCGGTCCAGGTTAGGATCGGGATGACTCTTCTGCCCGCCCGAAACCTTTTGAATATCAAGGATCCCTGTCATGGCACATAAGAAGGGGCAAGGCTCCAGCCGCAATGGTCGTGATTCCAATCCGCAGCGTCGCGGCGTGAAACGTTTTGGAGGGGAACACGTTGTCGCCGGAAATATCTTGGTTCGGCAACTTGGCACCAAATTCCATCCCGGTAAAAATGTCGGGCAGGGAAATGACTTCACGCTGTATGCGCTAACCGACGGAGTTGTCCAATTCGATCGTAAAGGACGGCGTGTGAACATCTTCGCGGTGGATTAGCTCCGATATCCCGACTGGAATCAAGGGATGCACCCAGAGCGGTGTGTCCCTTTTTTTAATACCTGACCATGTTTGTCGACCGAGTGACGATCTTTGTTGAAGCAGGTCGCGGAGGCGACGGTTGTGTCAGTTTCCGCCGGGAGAAATATGTACCCCGCGGCGGACCCGATGGCGGGGATGGTGGGAACGGCGGGAATATCTGCGTGGTGGCCGAGTCGGGTATCGATAGCTTGGCTGCTTTGATTCATCGAAAACATTGGCGTGCGAAGAATGGGCAACCTGGCGCGGGTGGGAATCGGCATGGTGCCAGTGCTGATGACCTGATCATCCGTGTTCCACCAGGCACACTGGTCGCCGATGCCGACGCGGGCCATGTACTGAAGGACCTTGCCAAACCGGGTGATCGTGTTATAGCCGCCCGCGGCGGCAAGGGCGGTAAGGGCAATACCCGTTTCAAATCAGCCACGAACCAGGCACCCCGCGAATCAACACGTGGTGGCGATGGCGAAGTCCGCCACCTGAAGTTCGAACTAAAACTGATCGCCGATGTTGGGCTCGTCGGTAAGCCAAATGCCGGGAAAAGCACACTCCTCTCTCGAGTGAGCCGAGCCCGGCCAGAAATTGCCGATTATCCATTCACAACCAAAAAACCATACCTGGGTATCGTGCAAATCAATATGGACCGCTCGTTCGTCATGGCGGATATCCCAGGCTTGATCGAAGGGGCCCATTCCGGCGCTGGATTGGGACTCGACTTCCTCCGCCATGTCGAACGGACACGGCTTTTCATTCATCTCGTTGAGCCAATGCCACTGGATGGCCATGATCCGATCGAAAATTATCAGGCGATCCGAAAAGAAGTAGAACAGTATGGAAACGCCGATCTTGCCACGCGGCCGGAAATTATCGCCGTCAGTAAATGTGAACTTCCCGGATCCGACAACCTGCGTCGCCAGTTGGCTAAAATCACTGGCTTGGAAGTCCTCGCCTTTTCATCCGTTACCGGACAAGGCCTCGACCAGCTGTTATATCGAATCTGCGAAACGTTGGATTCGCTATAGCCTGTTTGCCAGAAATATCGTGGGACAATTCCCATAGGGAGTCATCCATTGTCGCTGCCATACATCGCCGTTGATATTGGGAACAGCCGAATCAAAGTTGGGCGATTCGAGGCGGTTCGTCTCCATCCGGCGGATCCCCTGCCCGAACCCATTGATTCACTCATCCTGAATGCGGATGCCGTCCTCGCCTCCAAGACGCTCCCCCCCACGCTCCAACGTTGGCTCAACGTCGAATCTTCGATGCCAGCCGGATCCCCAAATCCACTGTCAGATGCTCCCTGGTTCCTCGCGAGCGTCAACCGGCGGCTATTACGACGATTGAGAACCGCTCTCCGGCAAACCATGACCGGCCCGATTCACCAGTTGTCCCATACGGACCTTCCTCTGATCCTCCGAGTCGATATGCCTAATCGCGTCGGAATCGACCGGCTCTTGTTGGCGGTAGCCGTGAATCGGATCCGCCATTCCAGCCGGCCGGCGATTCTGATCGATTTAGGGACCGCGATCACCGTCGACTTGATCGCCGCGGATGGAGCATTCGAAGGGGGAGCGATCTTGCCTGGGATCGGGATGGCTGCCCAGGCGCTGGCCGAACAGACCGATGCCCTGCCGCAAAGCCGGCTCGTGGAACTCTGCCAACCACCACCGGCAATCGGCAAATCCACATTGGCGGCCATTGAAGCGGGCCTCTATTGGGGCGCCATCGGTGGAATTCGAGAACTGATCGCCCGCTATTCGGCCCAGCTCGAACAGGTCCCCGAACTGTTTCTAACCGGTGGCGCTGCACCCCAGGTCGCCGACCTCTTCGCCCACGCTGGCCAACCGGTTTGCTACATGCCAAACCTGGTGCTCTCAGGAATTGCGGTTGTGGTTTCGACGAATTTTACACTGTAGTTTCAACAAGAAGTCAGGTGCCTTCTCCCCAACCATATTGGCCAATCAGAGGCACGAATGCGAATCCACCAAGATTTTCCACCTGGAGCTGGCCATTTTTCCGGGTGTATCGCCGCATCGTTTGGCTCCGCGGCCGGTCGCCGATTGGGATGACAATACGGCCGCCGGGGGCCAGTTGTTCGAGGTACGGTTCCGGAAGCGTCGCCGCACCGGCAGTCGCGATGATCGCATCATAGGGCGCGTGGTCGGGATAACCAAGCGTTCCATCACCGGCAATAATCTGGACATTGCTATAACCGAGTTCGGTAAGCACCGCTTCCGCCCGAGCCGCCAATTCCGGGATCCGTTCAATCGAATAGACACAACAGGCCAGCCGGGACAACACGGCCGCACCGTAACCGGATCCTGCACCAATCTCCAGAACCCGCTCGATGCCAGTCAGTTGGATTGCTTCGCACATGAAGGCGACCGTGTAGGGCTGCGATATGGTCTGGTCCCACCCGATTGGTAACGGCCCATCATCGTAGGCGGTCTTGTGGAGGCACGATGGCAGGAACGCGTGGCGCGGTACATCCCGCATGGCGGCAAGCACGCGCTCGTCCTGGATGCCCCGACGGCGTATCTGGCATTCAACCATCCGTTGTCTGGCCTCGGTGTAAGGATCATCGATCGGCTTCGAATCGTTATCCATGGGCAATGCGTGACAAATGTCCAGATATTCGATAGAATAGAACTTCCAACCCGCAACTCAATACGGCATCCTTTGGATTGTACGATGTCTTCATCGAAACGTCCTCCGGAAAAAGGTCGTGGTGCGGCGATTCAGCCGTCCAATCCCTACCGAGGTTGTTCCCACGGCTGCCCTTATTGTTATGCCCGTCCGACTCACGAGTACCTCGATCTCTCGGCAGGCCTCGATTTTGAAACCCGCATCTTCGTCAAACACTCGATACCGCGCCATTCCACCGGCCCACGCCAACAAGCGGGCAAATGTGGCTGTTCTAACGTCGGCGGAGACGGCCAATTGTGATCAGGCAGGCCACCACGAACAGAATCCACGTCGCCGGTTCGGGTATCGCCGATGCATGCGTGGCACCGGATACAGGATTGATACTCTGCTGCCAAATGAGAAAATCCTGGCCATCCACGTCATCGTCTCCGTCGGCGTCTCCTTCAATCAATGTCGCACCCAAAATATCGGGATCTCGCCACACAGACGCTGTGAATTCGTTTATCCGGTCTGTCGCCACTTCTGCTGTATCCACCGTTTGTTTGATTCCAGCGACCAAATCGGTGATCCGCCCTTCAACGAAATTACGGTACGCAGCAACGTTCGCTGGATTGGATCCGTCAAGGCCAGTCGCGGCCGTAAACATTTGATGCGAAATTTCGTCGTGGGGTAGTCTGTCGAAACTGGTACTGGTGGGGGCGGGCAGGTACCGAATATAGTCCAGATGGATCCCGTCAACTTCGTAGTTGGTGGCAATATCCTGGACCACGTTGTTGATATGCGCGTGCACCTCGGGCAAAACCGGATTCACACTGGAATAATTACTCCAACCATCTTGTGGTTCCGTATTGCCATCAACATCAGTATATCAATAACTTCATGGGATCGCAAACGAAGGGAATACCGCTTGACTCTCGTGCGGTCGCAAGAAGTCCGCCAGAGGCAACGATGGCCAGGTGAGAATCTATCGCGGTTGAATATACCGCCCGCGATGCGGATAAAGGCCTCTTCATAGGCGGGTGAGGATGTAGTAAATTGTTAATATGCCTTGAGGATCCTTTTGGGCTAGGGAAAGTACCTGACTGCTGCGGAGCCTTCATTCCATCGTGCCCACACGATTCAAGTCGGCACGGAATGATCCAGGAGTGCCCAAATTCCATCAGCCGCCTGGTGGCGTGACAGATTATTTGAGGAAAGCGCGTTATGTCCGAAGAAGGTACATGTGCATCGCGGGTCGAGGCGGTTGCCGTGGAGGAGTCGCTCCTGGATGCGATCTATCAGCCCACCGAAAAGATGCCTGTTATCGTCGTTGGAAATTTTCCCGCGCTGGGGAAACTCGCGGCAATGCGGTTTCTGGAATGGGTGCTAGACCATCCCGAGGGTGTTATTTCATTGCCGACCGGAAAGACTCCAGAACATTTTATCTGGTGGGTGCGGCATATTCTGTCGACTTGGGATACGTCCGAAACGCGGACCTTGCTGGAAGCATCGGGTATCCATCCCGCCCAAAAACCGGATATGCGCGGCCTTCATTTTGTTCAGATCGATGAGTTCTACCCAATCGATCCCCGGCAACATAACAGCTTCTACCATTACGTCAGCAAGTTCTACATCAAAGGATTTGGATTGAGCCGGAATCGAGCATTGCTGATAGATTGCGAACAGATCGGTTTGAGTCCTGGCCAGACACTCCAATCGGTCTGGCCCGATTCTCGAGTGGATCTCAGTCTTCGAATCCGTCAGCCGGTGACCGACCAGGAAAAACTTCAACAGGCTGTCCTGCATCGGATTGATGATTGGTGCTTGCAATTTGAGGATCGCATCCGAGGCTTGGGTGGGATCGGATTCTTCCTAGGTGGAATTGGGCCTGACGGTCATATCGGCTTTAATGTCCGGGGATCGGACCATCATTCCACGACACGGCTTACGGCAACCAATTATGAAACCCAGGCAGCCGCGGCCACGGATCTGGGCGGTATTGAAGTGTCGCGGCACCGTCTGGTGATCACGATTGGATTAGGTACGATCAGCCACAACCGGGATTGTGTCGCGATCATTGTCGCCGCGGGTGAGGCGAAGGCACGGGTTGTTGCCGATGCGATTCAAGGCTCCCAAGGTGTTCTTATCCCGGCCAGTGCACTGCGGAGTTTACCCAATGCCAGATTTTACGTCACCCAGGGCGCAGCCAAACTCTTATTGGAGCGCCAGGTCGCGCTGCTGGCACAACACGATTCGATCACCGATGAGCAGGTCGAAATGGCACTGGTCGATCTGGCCATTCAATACAACAAGCGGATACTGGATTTGACAAGCCGCCACGTGGAAATGGATTCTCGAGCCCAAACCATCTTGGCGAAGCGCTCCGAACCTTTGGGGAAGCTCACGGAAATGGTCCATCGGCGGCTGATTGAAAAAATCGATGCCGGGAGTACCGCCATCGACTCGACCTGTTTTCTCCATACTGAACCCCACCACGATGACTTGTTGCTTGGGTATTTGCCCTTGATTGTCCGCGCGGTCCGCAATCCCCGTAACGTGCATCATTTCGTCACCTTGACTAGTGGTTTCACGGCCGTATCCAACCAATACATGCTTCGCCAGCTGGAGTCGCTGGAACGCTACATAAATTCCCTGGAATTCAAGGATTTGAACGCGGAGAACTATTTTGACTCAAACAACGAACATGCCCGCAACCGCGACATCTGGCAGTATCTGGATGGAATCGCGGCCCGAAATGAAATCATGCGCGATGAAGGAGCTGCTCGGCGCCTGTTGCGCAATTTGATCGCCGTCTACGATGAAATGGATCTGCGGGCAATTTACGATCGAATGCAAGAAATCAAACACTACTTCAGAACAATCTATCCAGGCCGGAAAGATCCAGAGCATGTTCAGAAATTGAAAGGGATGTGTCGCGAGTGGGAAGCGGAGTGCCTCTGGGGATATTTTGGTTGGCAGTGCTGTAACATTCACCATGCACGGCTTGGCTTCTATACCGGCGATATCTTCACGCCATCGCCAACCATCGAGCGCGATGTGGCCCCCGTCCTGGGTCTCATGAATAGCGTCCAACCGGATATCATCTCCGTCGC
>JAFGFZ010000286.1 GCA_016930815.1 Pirellulales bacterium
GTGACCGTGGCCTATCTGTATTCGATCGGGCTGCACATGGGCGTCTGCCAGGCCAACATCGACGGCATTCGGCAGATCTGGGTGGCGGACACGTGTGTCTGGCCCACGCTTGATGATCCGGAGGATCTGGCTGCAGACGGTGCCACCACCGCGACGATCGCGGCGGGCAACTGCTTTGGCGGCTATAAGCGAGAAGGCGGCGTCTCCGGTACCGTTCACATCCAATATGGCGGGGCCACGCAGACACTGGACAGCTATCTGGAGAGCAGGCTTGGCACCGATGAACCGGCGTATCGAGGATTCACGGGAGTGATTCTGGCGCTGGTCTATATCGGTACGATGCCGCAGATCAAGCCGTGGAGCTTCCTCGGCAAGCGAACCGACCAACTCACCGATGGCTCGCAGATGTGGTACATCAGCAAGGCACCGATCGGGTCCGATGGCGACCTAAACGCGATTCACATCATCTACGAGTTATTGACCTCGATCATCGTCGGTTTGGGCAAAGACGCGGACTCGATTGGCTCCAGCTTCCTTACAGCGGCCGACACTTGCTACGACGAGGGCTACGGCCTGTCCTGTGTATGGGATTCGGCCAGTGACGACGTCGAGAGTATGGTTCAACAAATCGAGGGTATCATCGATGGCAAGGTCTACGTGGATCCGTCGACCGGTAAGTTCGAGATCGGACTGGTCCGAGACGACTACGATGCCGGGTCGCTGGAGGAATTCGACGAGTCTGACTTCTGGGTCGAGCAGATGGCGACCAGTTCGCCCGGCAAGGTTCCGAGTAGGACCATCGTCGACTGGCATGACCGCGTCACGCTGGAAAGTCGGCCGGCCGTTGATGACGACATCGCGTTACTGGCTCGCCAGGGCGGTCATCCTATCGTTCAGGAGTTCGACTATTCCGCGTTTGTCTGCTCGGCCGAGTTGGCAGGTAAGATCGCAGCTCGGGAACAACAGCAGTTCTCCGCGATGCCTAAACGCCTGACGCTGCGGGCCCTGCGGACGATGGCCCATCTCTACGAGACCAGTGTGATCCGGATCTCGTACCCGGCCCTAAACATCGCTAGCATGGTGGTCCGTGTCGTGACGATCGACCGGGGCAGCCTGACTGAGGGCGAGTGCATCCTCGAAGTGGTCGAGGACGTCTTCAGCCAGGCGTACACGACCTACGGCATGCCACCAAGCGCAGGCGCCAGCGAGGCAGGCGAAGAACTTGAGGACCGCTTCCTCGATGATGAGGGCTACTCCGAGATCGTCTTCACCACATCCAGCACCGAAAATGGACCGTACTAAAATGAAATCCCAATATCGAATGTCGAAATCCGAAACAAGCACGAATAACCGAAATCCCAATGACCTAAACCGGCTCTCGCCAAGGCCTTGCCGTTTCGGATCTTCTTGCATTGGGTCATTTGAATTTGTTTCGGATTTCGGACTTCGAGTTTCGTGCTTCCACCGGAGGTGGCTATGATTCGAACTCAGGGTATTCAGTTCCTGTTCGAGTTGGCCAACGGCCAGCAGACCAAGCCCAACAACTACTACATCGGCTTCTGCACAGAGGCCGAGGATGATATCCCAGCCAATGCGGCACTGGGCGATCTGACGGAACTGAGCGGCAACGGCTACGCACGTCAGTATGTTGCCGCCGATTCGATAGGCATGGTCAGTGCCGCCGCCGGCACCAACGGCCGAGCCCTGACAACCGCTGAGGTCACCTTCACGGCTTCCGGCGGGGCGTGGAGCTTAGCCAAGACCAAGTTCCTGGCCACCACCGCCGACGACAGCGGCAAGCTAATCGCCACCGAACCCATCAACGCCGGCAGCGGCGTCGCTCTGGCCGACGGCGAAAGCTACGACGTCACCATGACGCTCGCCAGCGAACCGTAGGCGGCGGCCCCATGCCGGGACATTTTTGGGTGTCCTTCTTGACCATCGATCCGACGGGATGTATGTTGACCGTCAGGAATCTTGCACTCAAAGCATCTTGTATTCAGCAACTCCGAACGCGGGATTCGACGAAACCGTCTGGAGCGTTGATAGTTATTAGGGTGCGTCCGTGCGTCCCGATCAAGCCGGTAAATGGGCTGTGAGTTGGAGGTTCTTATGCGGACCCGCATAACATCCCGGGATAAGGGAGTGGACCGACAGCAAGCTCTTGAAGGAGCAAATCTTATGGCGTTCTTGCCAGGAAGTCCAAAGGCGGCTTATACGGACCGAAACGAGCATTCTTGCATCTTATGCGGGTCCATCTAATCATTGTTGGGTCACAAATACATATCTTATGGATTGAGCAAGCATGTCAACATCAAGATATAGCGAGTCTGATCTTAAATCGGTAGAGCATCTTTTGGGCTATTTTGATCTGCAGGTGCTTGCCTCTTATCGAAACGAGCCAGACAAGTACGAAATTAAATCTGACTATTTTGAAGGCAAATTGACTGTTACCAATGAATACTATAGTACGTTGGAAAGCACGGGTAAAACCAGTGAGTTGATAAGTATTCGTTTTGGATACCGAACACTAAAGGACGGAAACCTTGCTATCGTAGCGTGGTTACCCGACTTACATGAGAAGTCCAAAGCGCATGTTCAAAGATGGTCTGCGTTTCACCTGAATAACCCTGAATGGGTATCAGACTACGACGAGAGATTTGGTAACTGGGTGCTACGCTATTTGCAGGGTAGTTGGGATGTTGACAATGGCCCACTGCACTATCTTGGACAAACGATAGGAATTATTAACGGCTTGACGACTGAATTAGTGGGTATTCCTTTATACAAGCATGAGGTTGATGAAACACTGGGCTTTCCAACCGCCGAAAATACCCACCGGTATCAGGACTCACACAAAGAATTGTATGGGTATTTGATAGATGGCCTTGATGAGGATTGCATTTCTAGCCTTGCATCCAAGCTCGGTAAGACCTTCAATGTGGGTAGTGAGAACACAATTAAGGCCATTATAAAATTATTTCCCGACTTCGAAAGTTCTTCTAGTTTCATGACCGCTATAAACCGTGTCAGTGACCAGCGTCGCATTGCTTCCCATGGGGTCCGGCCTCCGGCTGAGAACTTCCCTGCATTCTCACAGGAGGTATAACCGAAAGTTGTGGATGGCGTGCGTGAAAAGAGCGGCGTATCCTTTTGAGTTGAACAATTTACGAAGACTCAAGAAA
>JAFGFZ010000287.1 GCA_016930815.1 Pirellulales bacterium
ATCCGGGCCCGCGGTGGATCTCGTTTGGACCATCTGCGGCCAGAAATCCCGGGGGCCATTCCTGCCAAACTCCGAACCCGATTGGCTAGCCCGCATATTTCATGAGCTTTCTGCTGCGCGTCCACAAGTATTCCTCCGGCCACGTCATCCAACAAAATTCGATCCTCAGCGTATCGACAATAGGCTTCCGGCCGAATTGCTAGTATTCCTTGCCAGAGAACCACTTGCGGCCGCTCGGGACGGAATTCATGAAATAGGCGAGCTGGAGAGGATTGGGGTGGAAAGATTGTGGATTTGAGAGGTAAAGTAGAAGGAGCGGAAATAGGCAAAGGGAGACGCATATGATGTTGTACTACCTCAAACTGTACGTGCTCACATTCGTCGGATTCCTGGCGATCGATATGGTCTGGCTGGCCTTGGTCGCCCGCGGATTCTATAAGAGCCAGTTGGGATTCCTGCTCAGCGACCAGCCCAACTGGTGGGCCGCTATTGTCTTTTATATGCTCTTCATTGCCGGGCTGCTCGTATTTGCCGTTGTTCCCGGACTCCAGGACGGCTCGCTCCGCAAGGCGTTGATGCTGGGGGCTTTTTTCGGCCTGGTTACTTACGCAACCTACGATCTGACGAACCAGGCGACGGTCAAGAACTGGCCATGGATCGTGACCGTTGTCGATATGGTGTGGGGTACGGTCTTGGCGGGATCGGTCACGGCCTTCGGCTACCTGGTCGGACGTTGGCTACGGTGACCATGACGCGGGAATAGCCGACCTGCGGTACCCTGACGGTAGCCGGATGAAAATTTCTAAATCGCTACCAGCTATTTTGTTACGCCAGCAACAACCGGTCATTCGGTACAAGAAATTCCAGTGACAAGAACTTCTGAAATTCGATTTGATGGTCGATCAATGCTTGAACGTGGAGGTCAAAGCTTATGACGTGATTCATTCAATCCACAAAGCTCAATTGCTCAGCTACATGAAACTGCTGGATATTCCATGAGGTTTTCTGGCGTCCTGGATTCCTTATTTCACAGCGTTGTCAGATTATCTTCTTCAATAGCCCGAATTTTGTAGATCAACGCGCGGCGGCTGATTCCGAGTTTTTTTGCTGCCTGAGTCCGGTTTCCGTTGCATTCTTCCAACGTGGCCATAATCGTCGCCCGTTCCACTTGTGAAAGACGGCCATGATCGGATGTTTTGCTGGCCGGAATGGTCGATGCATTGGCGATCTTTGGCGGCAGGTGTTCTGGCATGATGATATTTCCGCGACATAGAAGGCATGCCCGCTGAATGGCGTTCCGGAGCTCCCGCACGTTCCCCGTCCAAGAGTTGGCCAGGAGGCAGTGCATTGCCTGATGGGATAGGCGTGCCGGTTGTCCGGTGAATTCGGTGGTAAACTGCCGGACCAAAGGGACGATATCCTCGCGTCGGTCGGACAGTGGTGGAACAATCAATTCGACCACATTGATCCGATAATACAAATCCTCACGAAACGTTCCCTCACGAACCGCTTCGCCTAGATCGCGATTGGTGGCCGCAATGAGGCGAGTATCGGTAGCGATGGGCCGATCACTGCCGACCGGAGTCACTTCTCCGGATTCGAGGGCTCGGAGCAATTTCGGTTGCAAATGCAATGGAAGTTCACCAATCTCGTCCAAGAAAAGGGTACCACCATCGGCGGCACGAAAGAGGCCCTTACGATCCTCTGTCGCGCCGGTGAAAGCGCCTTGGGTATGTCCGAATAGCTCGCTTTCGATCAGGGAATCGGGTAACCCGGCACAATTCGCGGCAACCAATGGGCCTTTGGACCTCGGACTCCATTGATGGACCAATTGGGCGATTACTTCCTTGCCGCTTCCACTCGGACCCAAAACCAAGACCGGAACACGCGATGGCGCAACCACCGCAATCGTTTCCAGCAGGCGTTGCATCGCAAGGCTTTTCGCGACGAAGCCGGATGGAAGTTCGGGAATAGACACACCCGGTTGTTTTAAATCCTGATCAGAGGCTCCGATGGTGTCATGAATCGCAGCTTCTAACTCGTCCAAATCAAGTGGTTTGGCCAGGTAATTATCCGCGCCTCCCTTCACGGCGGCGACTGCTTGGTGCAGGTCCGTATGGGCTGTGATCAGCAAGACCGGAAGATCTTCGGCAATCTTCTGGATTTCGGGAAGAGCTTCGATGCCACTCATGCCGGGGAGCCGGACATCGAGCAGGACCAAATCGGGTGCCTCGCGGCGGATGATTTCAAGTGCCTCTTCGGCGGAGTTGGATTCCAAAACAGCGTAACCGAGCGACCGAATAAAATCTCCGAGTAGCTGGCGCTGTGCCGCCTCGTCGTCCACAACCAAGATGGTTCGATCATGTTCAACCATGGATTCGATCCAACCAGAAGATGGAACCCCCTCCCTGCCGCCGCGAATAACCGGTTTCCCAACCGAATGTATTCGCGATTTGACGCACAATGGCCAATCCTAGCCCAGTGCCATCCGGTTTCGTAGTGAAGTAAGGAGAAAAGAGGGATTCAACTGCTTCCGTTGGAACACCATCACCTCGATCAGCCACTTCAATCCGCCGCATCCCATCTTGCCCGCGGCGGATTGAAATTTCAACCGTCCCCCCTTCGTTGGAAGCCTGAACGCCATTCTGGATCATATTAAACAAAACCTGGCGCAGTAACTCGCGGTCGGCTTGAATTGTTTGAAGTGGCGGGATGGCTTCGTAAATCACCGAAACATCTTTGGCTTGCAGATCCGGTTCCAAGAGCAACGTCAGTTCATCCAGAATTTTTTTGAGAGATACCGATTCAAGTTTTGGAGTTGCGGGCCGGGCGAATGCAAGAAACTGATTGATGCGGGACGTCACACGATCGCATTCTTCGATGATGGCATCCAGATGTTCTCCTTCCGATACCGGCAGATCGGATTGAGCCAGTCGCTGGGCCCAGCCCCGGATCAATCCCAGGGGATTGCGGGTTTCATGGGCTAGCCCGGCTGCCGCTTGACTCAAGTCACGCAGGTGCCGAGTTTCCGCGGCCAGTAACCGGGTCCGGGCAGCGGAACGGACCGCGACCCGCCACGCCAGACCCAAACAAAATAGCACAAGCATTCCCGCTGCGACGACGGTGCCCCGAAGCAATGCGGCATTGCTAGAGCGGGCGTCGGTCTGGGAACGGTCGAACACCAAAACCGCCGAATAATCTCCACCTTCAGCGAGCGACTGCTGAGGATCGGCCGACTCCAACATTTCAGCCGCCCGCCGATTCCCCCAGCCACGCCCGCCCCAACCCCGGTCGGGCCCGCCCCAACCCCGGTCGGGCCGGCCGAATGGGCCGCCTTGCGTCGGTGGTAATTGGAATCGCTGTGTATACCGATAAACGGTCGGATCCCAGACATGGCCGACCAAGGATCGCGATTCCGTTTTCAACAGGTCGGTTTTCCCCGCCGATAAGATGGGCTCTCCATCCGAAGATGCAATGGCAACCGCGAGAATACCCGATGTCTCGACGAGCCGGTCCAGGGAACCTTGCACCTCGTCCATAAAAAAAACGCCCCGGTTGCGATGGCCCCGGAATCCGCCAATCAGAACATCTGCAATCGAGCGGGCTTGTTGTTGAAGTGATTCCCGGACCTGATCGCGTTCGTGGAGATATTCATGGTATTGCCACACTGCCAGGGCGAATGATGCGAGAAGGATGGCAACAAGAAGCCCCCAGGACTGCCAACGCACGAGCGCGGATTTGATAGGGGCCAATAGAGACATGGAATCAAGATCTTGTTTTGTCCGCCACCGAAGGGTCTTTTTCCAAGAGAAAAACCGACTCGGAGAGTTGTTCAACGATGGTTTGGTTTATAAATGCCTTCCAATAGATCTCTTCCAGTAATCCAGGAACATCGCTCCCACCGGCGGTTGTGATCCCGGTTTTGGGGTCTCTCGCAATTCAGCGTAGTATTTTTTTACCAAGGGTACCAGGGGCATTGGCCGTAGCCAGCCCCACGCCCCTGGCCATACCTGGCGCCACGTCCCTGGCCGCGTCCCTGGCCATACCCGGCGCCACGAGCCGGGCCACGTCCCTGGCCATACCCGGCACTAGGTCCTTGGCCACGTCCCTGGCCATACCCGGCGCCGCGGGCCGGGCCACGTCCCTGGCCATACCCGGCGCCACGAGCCGGGCCACGTCCCTGGCCGTATTCGGCGCCCCACCCCGGACCCATGCGACTCCCATCGAAAGGACGATTCCCGGCCCACACGGGCCGACAGTTTTCGTCGCGTAATTGGAGAGTCTCGTTATCCACAACAATGGTTTGGGCTACGTAGGCGTTTTCTGGCATTTTGTCGGTGCGGAATACATTCGCCGTGACCCGTGCATCGGCAACCAACTTCTTTGCAATGTGTTCCACGGCCACGGCCGGGCCGAGATGTATGTTGAGTTCATTTCCATCTTCGGTTTTCAACAGGACATGCGTGCCAACCAGAGATCGGCCCGTGGTCGCTTTGCATGGTCCGGTCATGACTTCAAGAACCGTCCCTGGAATCGAGACAATTTCCGGCTTGATGGCCTGCCGCACAATCCCGGTCGTATCGCCCATTCCTTTCTGAGCGTATGCGATGGACGGGAGGGCGCTCCATACTAGCACGATAATGGTCGTCGCAATCATTTTGGCTTTCATTTTTTCATCCTCCATAGAACTTGGTTAAGATTTTAATCTTCGTTTCGTGTTCGTAAACAAAAAGGCCGCACAAACAACTTGGTGCCCTGCAACTATTGCACACTTCTTTTGGATCCGGTTGGTAACTTCTTGCATAACCGCGTGCTGCTAATCAAGGGCAATTTGGATCGTTCTCCAGTTATCGCCATGGATCCGAACCACAGATTTCCAGATTCTTTGCATCAGGGCACCCGAACTGCATTCGTCTGAATCCGCTGGGCTGATGGCGATTGCCTCTGTCTTTGTCTTTGAGTATATGCAAGTATGATGCCGAAAATTGCATAGTTCCTGAATCCGAGCTCCGAGCCGGAGGTATTCCTCTCGTTGTTTTACACAAGTCAATCAAAGCCTCAGCCCCAACGGGGCGACCTTATACAAGCCCAGGGTGGAGAGACGGGAGGGTACCG
>JAFGFZ010000288.1 GCA_016930815.1 Pirellulales bacterium
CCTTGTGCGTGCCATCGATCATGTAACTCCTATGGACAAGAATTCCCAGTAATGAAAGATTACTCGAACACGGCCGGAGTCCGCAACCAAATCCGAAATTCGAAGCATAAAATCCGAAACCAATGCGAAGGATCTAATGCCCCTTTTTTTTGCCTGTTGGGATCGCGTCCCAAATCCGTCTCACAAGAAGAAACCCGATGATTCCGAAATCCTCCTTCGTCATCAGTTCACCCAAGGCATTTTTGGAAACCGTAAGATTGTACCGGCCCATATAGAGCAGGGCGTACGTCAAACCCATGGGAAACCAGAGGATTCCTAGGGCGTTGCCCTAGGCTACGGTGAATTTCGCCTTCGGCAAAACGCATTCAGACCTCCAAAATCGCTACTTCAAAATTTGCGATTCGGATTGGTGTGCGTAACGTCGAAGGTCTAAGCCCGGTTTCTCAAATTCCATAAGCGATTGAGCACTTCTTCCAGGTGGCTTGCCAGAGCGTCCGGCTGGTCCGTGATTTCGGGATCGTTCTGGAATGTGGCGTAGGGAACAGAATGGCCCTTGACCAAAATGTAGTCGGGATCGGACGATGCAAAAGACTCCCAGTCGGATTCCCTGTAGAGCATCTCGAGCTTCTTATCCTCCAAGGCGTGTTCCAGAATACTATCTGGCTTATCCGGATTGAAACGGCGGGCGTTCTTCCGGAGCGATTCTTCCCAGGAACAATCGATATAGAGGGTGGCTGCCCGTTCTAAGATGGCATCGGAAAGGTATTGGTAAGCCGTCTGGAATCCACCATGCTCGGATCCACGGGAGAATTCGATGAGCAGTGTTTTCCTCGACAGGGAATCCGGATCATCCCGGAGTCTTTTGGAGTATTCCAGATTGAACTTTTCGATGAGGAAGTTCCAGAAGAATTGATCCTTGAAGACATACCCAGGGTATTGTTTCCCTTCGAATGTGAAATGGGTGTCCGAGATAAGGCGAGGCTTGCCATGCCGTTCGTAGATATCGTCGTCTTCGAATCGCTCCCAAAGGATAGGGAAGTCATCCAACTCGTCGAACTCGCCGATATGAAATTTTGCCCGCCGCGATTCGACTGGGCACTGTTTTAAAAAATCGATCACCTCGGACTTTCCGGAGGCGGGCCGGCCGTTGAGAATGAGGATGCCGAACGTGTCGTGGGCCATGCCATACTCCTTGAACGATAGCGAAGGGTGCCAGCGGAACCCCTGAACTACGGGCCATTGGCTCTTGATGTTAACTTTCGCGATGCAGGGATCGACAGAAGCCCGGCTTTTGCAAAAAGCCGGGCTTCTTCTCCGTATCAACTCAAGACATGGCGAAGATCCGGTCCAGGTTCAGAAACGTCGAAACACGAATCCAAGCGAACCGGCGGCAAGAATCAGAATAAGACCGGCGGCCGATGGTTCGGGTATCTGGGAGATCCCTCCCCCAGAGAACCCGGTTCCGGCCGCGCTGGTACCGGATTCTGTCGATAATCCAAAGTTGCCCTCCCAGACCAGGTAATCGTCCCGATCAACTCTGCCGTCTCCATTGGCATCGCCGTCAGCGGGCAGGGCACCCACTTGGATTCCAAAACCAGTTTGCCACGCAAGGAAATCGTTTCCGTCGACGTCGCCATCGGCATCGAAATCGCCCGGTAAGACGCCGCCAACGGGGAGCGATTCAAGTGTTGGGCCGGGAATGGTTCCATGTTCGATCGAAGCGAATTCGATTTGATCGCCGGGACCCGGATAATACGAGTAAGGCCAAGGCAAACTTACACCCCAAAGACCGAATCCGTAGTTTTCGATACTACCATCGATCCATCCATCAACGGCAGTGGTTACATCAAGGCTGTATGTTCCAGGCTCTGGTACATCCAAAATACCAACGTGTATTGCCCCACCGGCGTATCCACCATAGGCGTCGTCATCACCCTTGATATTATCAAAATACCACTGAAGACGATCTATTGATTCGCCAGTCGGATTGCCTGGGAAGAAGGGTGGATTCTGGCCAATGGGTATCGGATAACCATCCGTATTCGAATCGATATCAGCCATCGCAACACTAACCCCGATAACGTAAGGATCGGAGTAATCTTTAAATATGGTTGTTGTGAGTGTTAGATATTTATTTGGGCCGCCATTGGCCCTCGTTTCAATACCTTCCAAGCTATCAAATTGGATGACAGCAAATGGAATATGAACATAATACTTGCCCGTGTCTGGATTCTGAAGAAGACCGCCCGAATTATCATGCCCCACAGTAAGCCCATTCCGATAATCATTAGGGAAACCGTAGGCATCCGTCCCCATGTAATTATAGGCATCCACATCGAATGTCGCACAAGCGAGCGTGTCCCCGCGAGCGTTTCCAACTAGTGGAAAGAAAATCCCAATCACAAAAAGAATAAAGCAGGCAGTTGTCGCCTTCATCGGTACCGGTCCTTGATTTTACTTCCGCCAATCAATGAACATCCCAGCAAGCCTACGAATGCCAACATCATGTTAGTAGGCTCAGGCACTGGCGCCGATGTCAACCGGGGCCCCAACCCATTGGGATTTTCAATGGTTGCGATCTGCATGGTCTCCTGCAACATGACGTTACCCACGCTAACACCCCATAATCCAAATCCATAATTGGGAGTGCCGCTAATCCATGAATTGACTTCGTCTGTCACATCGATGCTGTAGCTACCTGGGGTAGGCACCTCAATCACGCCAACATGAGGCGCGCCGCCAGCATAGCCGCCATAGGCCGCGTTATCGCCTTTGATGTTGTCCTGGTACCATTGGAGGCGCGCTGCGGCGTTGGTGGGGCCGCCTGGCCAGGGATAGTCCGTCATAATATCCGCTTGGGCCACGCTCACCGCAATGGTGGAAGGGCCGGGGACGGAACTCGATGTAATGGTTAGATATTTATCACCCGCTGCCGTCAAGCCAGACACATCAAACACAATCACGCCGAATAGAAAATGAGCCGGATTTCCATGGGCGTCCAAAACATGATTTCCCATCGAGTAATCGGTCGCGATCAGGAAGTTGTCGGTGCCCCCATAATCAACGCCAAAGTAAATGTACGAGCCCGTGTCCAACGATGCCGTTGCCAATGTGTCGGCAAAAGCATGGCGCATAGTCGCCGAACAGCAAAGGAGTGGAACGGCTATCCAGACCAAGATTGTCATCCATAGCCCTGTTTCCCAAGGTGATCGTCTCATGAGTCGTTTCCCCAATAAAGGCCGTTAATTAAACACTGGCATCACTAGATGCCGGGCAATTCTATCTTCTTACAGATAGAGCTACATGCTCCCAAATACCGATTCATCGCTACCCGGGATCCACAGAATTACAAACCGTTCAGAGTGCGATCCAACGTACTGCTTTTTTGAGAATTATTCTCGATAGAAAAATTTTAAATCGCACTGGACAAGACATCAAGGGACAAATCACCTGAAAAACAGGATTCCTGGGCCACGCCTTTTTGATTTATTCCAACGAATCACTCAGCTCGCGATTTGTGAGAAGGCGGGGAGTTCGTTCAACGAAGTGGGGTTCCGGGATCTTTTGGTTCTGTGGGGCAACACCCAGTTCTTGGAATTTTCGTGCTGTCACAAGGACCCGCGATTCAAACGAACCGATGGCTTGGTTATACGCTTTCGACGCCGTTTCCAGGCTCTTGCCGAGTTGGTTCAGATGCCCGCTGAGCTTGGTGATGCGGACATAGAGTTCCCGCCCCAACGCGCTGATCTGTCGTGCATTTTCGGCGAGGCTTTCCTGCCGCCAGCCAAAATAGACGGCCCGTAATAAGGCGATCAGTGTCGTCGGAGTGGCAATGATCACGTCCGCGTCCGCGCCATAGTCGATCAGCTGTGGATCCGACTGCAGAGCCGCGCTATAAAAGGACTCCCCTGGAAGAAATAAGATGACAAATTCCGGTGAGATTTCGAGCTGCTGGGAATACTTTTTCCGTTTCAATTTGTCGATATGTTCTTTGACCTGGCGAGCATGGTCCTTCAAGCGGCGCGCGCTGGTATCGTCGTCGTCGGATTCGATGGCATCCAGGTATGCTTGGAGAGGCGCTTTGGAGTCGACGACAATTTGAGTGCCGCCCGGTAGCCGGATGATCATGTCCGGGCGCAAGGAACCGTCATCGCTCTGGAGCGTCTGCTGTTCAAAAAAGTCACAGTGATCTTGCATGCCGGCCAATTCAACTACCCGGCGAAGTTGAATCTCGCCCCACCGGCCACGGATCTCGGGACGGCGAAGCGCCTTCACCAGGTTCTGCGTTTCGCCTCGAAGAGATTGGTGCGTCTCGATCAGCGAACGGACCTCGGTCGTTAACTTACTGTACGCTTCAATGCGAGACTTCTCGACCGCGCCAAGCTTTTCGTCAACTTGCTTGAGCGATTCCTGAACTGGCTTCATCAGCGTATCAATGGCCTGTTGTCGTTTCGTAAGATCATACACGGCCGATTCCTGATACTTTTCAAGCTTCGTCTTGGCCAGATCGAGAAATGATTCATTGTTTTTGTTTAACGCATCGGACGCCAAACCTTTAAATACATCGGTCAGTTTGGATCGAGCATCTTCCAGTAACTTAAGCTTTTCCTCGGCTTGCTTCTGCTCCTTTTCAAGCGCTGTCTCCAACCGTGCCTGTTGCGCGCATAGATGGGTGAGATTGTCTTGGAGTGTGATCGTCTGCGATGCCTGCTCCTGGATGGTCGTTTGGAGCCGGTGATTCGTTTGGAATTCCGCGTCGAGCTTCTCCGTAAGCCGAACCACCTCGGAACGCAATTCCGCTCGTGCCAAATCGGCTGCGTGCCGGTACTTGGACCACATCACCACCCACACAATGAATCCACCTAACATCGTACCGACAAACAAGAAACCCATATCTGCCAGCTCGTTCATTGCTTCGACTCCCTTCAGATATCCCTGGATGTCTAAGCCAATATACCAAGCCGAATGGCATGCGTCAGCAGGCTGTCTTCTGCCAGGTTGCAGTGCATTCGCGAAGATCCGATAATCGGCATGTCGGCTGCTGGCTCCCCGCCAGGGCCCATTGCCTGTCCACACCGCCTCATTTGTACCAAGGAGCCCTTGCAATGAATCGCACGACATGCCTGTCTCTAGTGACAATCATTACCTTCTCCATTCCATGGATCATGCAACCAACGGCCAATGCACAGGGCTATGTACCGGAACCGTCCGAGCATCACAAGGTCCTAATGAATGATGTCGGCACATGGGATGTTGAATACAAACTATGGACAACGCCCGATGCCGAGCCGGCAACTTTCAAAGCCACTGAAAATAACCGCTCGCTGGAAGGTGGGATGTGGATTATCAGCGACTTCACGAGCCAGATGGGAACGAACAAATTCGAGGGCCACGGGGTAATCGGATACGATCCCTTTAAAAAGAAATACGTCGGTGGCTGGGTGGACAGCATGAATCCGTTGCCCTCCCTGATGGAAGGAACGTACGATGCAAAGACCAAGACGATGACCATGGTCTCTGAAACTCGAAATCCGGAAACGGGCGATCTTGTCAAATCCAGAAATGTCACCCGCTACACTGGTGAGGACACTCGGGTTTTCCAGATGTATATGACTGAAAATGGATCTGAATGGAAAGTGATGGAAGGGCAATACACAAGGAAGAAATAGCATGGCTGGCTTGTTCCAGCAATATTGCATTGCATGTTGAAACCAGAAGCCCGGCTTTTGCGAAAAGCCGGGCTTCTTCAAGAGCTCTGTCACTTTGGACTGAGCCGTATGATTCTTGACTTTATCTCATAATGAACCATGAAATGGCTTATATCACGGGCACCGGTTGCGCTACTCTTGGCACTTGCATCTGTCGTCTCGGGAGCGAATCCAGGGCGAAAGGCCGCCCAGTTGAAAGATGTCGTGCTGCGGAATGAGTTGGGGACGCGCTATGCCGCGGCGACGGCCAACCTGTTCATCCACCAGGATCGCTATTCCGCCGAATCGTTTCGTGCGAGTGCGCTTGGGAAACCGGGGGCCCTGTGGTGGGATTGGCCCGGTGATCAAATCGGCCGATGGTTTTCGCTCCTGAGCGCCGCGGAACAATACGGCTGGTCCACGGCAGCGTATCGGCGCCGGATGATTGCCGACAGGGTGCTTCCCCTGCAAAACCAACATGGCTATTTCGGGCCTGAACTTCCTTTCGATCAGAAAGATCTCCGCATCCTCTCCGGCAATGCCTTCGCATTGCGGGGTTTGATGGATGCCTATGAGGACACTCGGGATCCTCGTTTTATAAACGCCGCGCGCCGGATGCGCGATTATTTCGAAAATACCTACCCATCCTGGCATGCGGCCAGCGATGGTCGGGTCCATGAATTCTGGGGGCATTGTCTCGATGGCCTGGTCAAGCTGTACCAGCTGGATAATAACGGGCAAGCGCTGGACCTGGCCCGCCGGATTGCTGGCCGCGTGGGACGCACTGCCCATACCCACCATTCACTGTCCATGATGCGGGGAATGGTGGATCTCTCGAATGCGACGCACGAGCCTGATATGCTGGTCCCTGTCCGTGATTATCTGACCTGGTGCCGTGAGAACCGCCTGATTTCAGGCGGCGTGCCCGAGACCATGCCGAGTTCGAAACAGGATGAGGGATGCGCTCTGGCCGATTATGTTGTGCTGAATCTGATGATGTTCGAGACCACTGGGGAATTGACTTATCTCGAAGATGCGGAACATGTCCTGGTCAACCATTTCTTCATGAACCAGTTCCCCTCGGGCGGATTCGGGCATCGCGGGTATGCGCCCGATGTAATTGGTGGAAAAATTTGGCAGGGGTGGGATGGCCAGTTCGGTAGTGAAAATCCTGGCTGCTGCTCGCTGTGGGGCCAGTGGGCACTCGGCCAGGTTGGACGGTACCTGGTCACGCAATGCGGCAAGGATTTTGAAATCAATCTCTATGCCCAGGCCGATATCAGTTTCCCGGATCGATATGTACGGTTTGTGCTCGATGGCGATTTCCCACGGTGCCGGCAAAATCAAATACGAGTGCTCACCCAACCTGCAGCTTCTTTTGGGATCTTCCTGCGGATTCCCTCTTGGGCGGATGGGGCGCGGATTACCATCAATGGCCAGCCGATCGAAGTCCAACGTGAGGATGGCCGAGTGAAAATCGTCCGTGCGTGGGAGTATGGAGACCAGGTCGTTGTTCATTTGGACGGCGAACTGCGTCTCGTCGAATGGGCCAAGGCGGATCATGGCCTCAATGCCCTGTTCGACGGCCCACTCTGCCTCGCGCTCTCAAGTACCGAAGCGGATGTATCCTTGAATTGGAAGCTCGTGCTCGATCGAGACATGCCCGCTCGCGATTCCGAAGGCCGTTTTAAACTTACCGCTGGGAAAGAGAGTTTTTGGAAACCGTTGCGGCCTATCGCCGACGATTGGTTGTCGTGTCATGTCCAGGATCCTAACCGCCTGCGGATTCTCTTCGATGTGCAACAACCGGATTAATCGCCCCAGACCACGGTGAATTCCGCCTTCAGAAAAACGCATTCGGGCCATCCAAAAACGCAACTTCAAAAAGCGGATGCGAGGCTCCTTGGTAATATCACGATCAACAATATGAGGAAGCATATGAAACAAGAACGATCTATCCCATGCATCGCAATCTTCCTGGCAGCGATCCTGAGCGCTCGAGGTTTGGCTCAATCGCTCGAAGCAATCACGCAATCCCAGAACGGGAGGTCGATGCGGGCATCAAGTGGCAATGCAATCGATAATTCGGATTCTGAAAAGTTCGCGATCGGGGAAAGTAAAACCATTGCCCACCTGACCGGGCCGGGGGAAATCCGGCACATGTGGCTAACCGCCTACTCGAATAACATTCGTTATCCGCGTGCCTTCGTCATGAGAATTTACTGGGATGGCGCGAACGCCCCGTCCGTGGAAGTACCTCTCGGTGATTTTTTCGCCGTCGGGAACGGAATGCAAGCGAATGTCAATTCCCTCCCGGTCAAAGTAAGTTCCTACGGCCGCAGTTATAACTGCTACTGGAGAATGCCATTTCGAAAGGAAGCAAAAATCACGCTCTCCAATGAGTCCGATCAAGAGCAGGCATCCTGTTACTTCCATATCGACTGGGTCCGTTTTGACGAACCGGCGAACAAGGCGATGTACTTCCATGCCCGGTACCATCAAGAATATCCACCCGTCCTGGGTGAACCGTATACAGTCTTCATCGGGAAAGGCCGTGGGCACTATGTGGGAACAGTCCTCTCCTCCCAAAACGCGATTGGGCATTGGTTTGGGGAAGGAGATGACTTCTTTTATATCGATGGCGAAGAGAAACCATCGATTTTAGGAACTGGGACGGAGGATTATATCAATGAAGCATGGAATATGCGAGTTCATTCGGGGCCCTACAATGGCTGCACTGTATTTGAACCACGTGCTCCCGATGCGCGAATTAGTGCCTATCGCTGGCATATCCCCGATCCAATCCTCTTTCAGAAGTCCCTGAAATTCGAGATTGAACGGCGTGGATTCATCATGAATTCCCAGGGTGAAGTCATCGCCGAGTCCGGATCCCGCCCTGATTTCTGGTCGTCCGTCTCGTTCTGGTATCAGGACACAGTTGCAGAACCCTGGTGTGAATTTCCTCCCTACAAAGAGCGAGTCAATCCAGAGATTGTGCTGCATCTACCACTGGTTGTGGATAAAATCAGCCATTCGCCAGAAATTGAATTGCAGGTAAATCCGTATAACCGGGCTACCTACTTGAAAACCTGGTTTCGGGTAAAAAATGATACCGTCGGAGCATGGATTGAGATCCCATTTGAAATCACGGAATCCGGCCATTACTCGATGTCACTCTTCCAGCACCTCCGGGAGGATAATGGCATCTGGAAGGTGATGATCGACAACAAAGAAATCCATGAAGCGGGCCAGTCGCATATTGCCGGCGGTTACCAGGTTGATCTCGTGAATCAATTACCACCCGAAGAAATCAACAAGGCGCTCGATTTCTTCAATATATTCAGAGTCAATGAGCACGAGGATTACATCTATGGCCAACGCCGCGAGAGAAAAATTGGTCTATTCCGTTTTCAACCTGGTCTCCACACGCTGCGTTTGATCTGCGTAGGATCCAATCCAGAATCCTTCAACTTGGTAACTGGAAAATCCGGTTACAATCTTTCGGCGGATGTTCTATCCGTTCGTAAGCTACCCTTTGATGATATGGACGAATGGATCAAAAAAGTGCTGGAGATCGAGCAGAAATGATCAGAACCATCGGAATGATCGTTGTCATTTGCACCCTGCTATTGGCTGTCGGATTCGCAGATGCGGAGAATCTATCTTTTCGAATAGGTGAAAGCGAGCATGTCTTCACGCTGGCGGAAATGAATCGAGATGTCCGGGGGTTGGCAATTGATGATGGATCCCCACGCGCTTTGCGACTTTTTACGATCGACCGATCCGGCAACATATTCGAGTATCGCTTGGCTTTTGATGGCTCCGCCGAATCCGAAGCATTGGTACTCGAGCGGGTCCACACGTTAGCCCATGGGACGGATTCCCCCAAGCCTGCCAGCCCCCGTGGCCTCGCATACGCCGTCGAAGATGGGCATGATGTGTTCTACTATTTGAACTGGCACTCGGACAAGGAAACCGTGCAATCGCAACTCTGGCGGCACGATATCGATCAGCCAAGTCAATCTTGCGTCGATCTCACCTGGGCCGCGTTTCGGATTGGAAACCGGGAAGTCCTCGATTTGGCCTATGATCACGGGCGGATCTTCGTCAGTTTCGATGCTTCGGGCTATTCGGATCAGAATACGAGGGTTCAGCGAGGGATTTTGCTCCTGGATTGGAATCCATCAGCCGAGGATACCTCCTCGATGACCGCACCACCGGAGGGCCAGGAAAACCATCCGAGCCCCGGAACATCTCAAAACCATTCCAAGCCCCAAGGACCGTGGGCCTCCCTGCGCTCGGTTCGCCATTTACCCGATTCGGGAACCGCGCCTGCCCGCGGTCTAGCCTGCATGGAATTGGATGATACGCACTATCTCTGGGCAACGGTGGGAAACGAGCATGTTTACTGCGCGGATGCGGAGACTGGACGAGGTCTCTTTTTTTTCGATCGGCCCAAATCGATGGAAAACTCAAAATCCTGCTGGGGGCTAGCATTCGGATGCAATGCCCTCTGGGTATCGGAACATGTTCCCGGATCCGATCGCGTTCATCGGGTGAATGTGACCAAGAACTTGGATGATCCGCTCCTGGGCCCGCGGACGGTCCGGCATCTGATCATGACGATCGAAACCCGGCCGGAACGGAACTCGAAAAAACCGGGAGCCGTGACACACAATTATTCCCGGCCCTATGGCAATGAGCAAATGCCAAACCAAGGTATCTGGCCGGAGACGGAAACACTGGTCGATCTATCCTCAGCACCCAATGCCGCCCTCAAGGAACTGACGCACCATCCGGCCAATGATCCATCCAGTTGCCAATTCATGCGTTCTATTCATTATGCATCAGCGCCTGCCAGGACCTACTCTTCCCGATATGAAATTGATGTCTGGACGAATCCCTACAAGAAATTTGTCTATCCGCATCGAGTGAATAACCAGCGTCAGCCCTTGAAAGGGACCAATTATCTGGCCGATGATCCGGTCCTCTACAACCTGAGTGACACGAAAACTTACATGGCCTTTATCCGACGCGTGAAACAGCACATCGGCAAGAAATATGGCATCCCAGCAGACATGCACCATCCCTACTGGGCCGCCCGGAATATTCTTGAATACATCCAAGATCACTACTACTACCCCAGCCGGCCTCATCAAAGGCCAGCAACCGTTGACTATGATCGAAAACACTATGATGCGAATCCCGCCAACCTCAAAATCGAACTCTCGGAACACGAATATGATCAATCGCAGATTATTGCCTGTTCAGGAACGAGTGTCATGGTGGCTGGAGCATTGCGCTTCCTAAAAATTCCGGCTCGATGGCTTGGTACCGGCACGCAGGAGGGACCCGCATTATGGGACAACAACCAAAATGGACTTCTCGATCCAGAGGAAACCGCGCCCTCCACGAATGGGCATAGGTACACGCAGGTCTGGTTGGGTAGCCATTACGGGTGGATATGCTTCGATGCCACGCCGACCAAACCCGATTTTGACGACTATGACCCGCCGCCACCCCTCAAGTCCCAATGGCGCTACATGGAACGCGCTGCCGCGGGACATCGGGTCGATAAGCGCCTCGTCTTCAACGTGGGATCCGAACTCTATCTCCCGCTCTATCGCGATTTCGAATATGACGAGAAACTGGCCGAAGATAACAACTGCGGTGGCGACCAGCGATATAACCTCCAGGGTCGCTTCGAAAATCCTGAAGCATGGAAACTGGCCGATACCAAAATCATGCTCAAGAATCCCTGCTGGATCAAACAGGTCACCGTCTCGGGCCCCAAGGAAAAAACAACCCTAACATGGCAACTCGAGGGTGCATGGGACAAGATCCCTAACTCAACTGTTTCCATTTTCTTACAGCGTATTCACGAGGGCCGGCACCGAGCCCGAGATATCTCGAAATTGGCCTCCGCCATTCCATGCGATTCGAACGCAGCCGTCCTGGACCTTGCCAAATACCAGAAGGGACAATACCGCATCATCATCCGCCGAGATGCCGATCCCGAAACCGGTGGCCATTCGGAACCTTTTAATATCGATATCTCTCATAAAACACCAGACCGGGAACCCATTGACTAGTATTCCATGGCAATCGAATACTATATATTGATTTGAGGGTGCCCGGGAATTGGGAGGGCGAGGCTCCTGCCGAGCCGTAACTCGATTACCGGCGTGCGGCTCGGCAGGAGCCTCGCCCTCCCGAAAACCGCAAATTCCAGCGTATCAAATTCCTGGATACCACCATCATTTTGTGCCAAGGGAGATGAAATATGATGAAGTTAGCAACTGCTGGAGTGCCTGGATTGGCCATTCTGTTGTTCGCGGGATTTTCCGCGATGGCCGTCGCGGCGGAGACCGATGTTCCATCTGTTGGCAAACCGATCGAATTACTGGGCGAACAAGGACTCGCCGGCTGGATCTGGTACACGCAATCACCAGACACCCGAAAGGCCGACGTCTGGAAATTCGAGGCGGGTGTGCTGCGTTGCCAAGGACGTCCGGCCGGTTATATCCAAACCAAAATGTGGTACCGAGATTATGTGCTTGATCTGGAGTGGCGATGGCCCGAAGGAAGGGGTGGTAATAGTGGTGTCCTGGTCCACGCATCCGCCCCCATGGTCCTCGGCGTTTGGCCGCGATCGCTCGAAGTTCAACTCGGCGCTGGAGATGCCGGTGACTTCTGGGTGATCGGCCGAGGTGTTGATATCAACGTGGAAAATAAAGAAAGCCGCCGCTCCGACCGCCGGACCACCAACCTGACCGACGACAGCGAAAAATCAGTCGGAGAATGGAACCATATGCGAGTTATCTGCCATGAAGGCGAGATTGAGGTTTTTGTCAACAACCAAAAAGTAAACCACGGAACCGACTGTACCATCCGCGAGGGCGGCATTTGCCTCCAGTCCGAAGGGACTCCCATTGAGTTCCGCCATGTTCGACTCTCCCCTCTGCCACAGTGATCGGATCGCGCGAGCCTTTGTGGCAGTATTGCATGGTCATGCCAACAACGGGCTCCGTGCCGATTGGGATGATTGGACAGGACAAGAGAGGATCATCCAAGAGAGGGCATCTGGATCGCCGATCCATTCGATAGGCATGGATTGCCTGTCCGTACCCTAGACGGCTGGATGCCAGTATTGGCTGATTAAAAAGTGGAAGTCTCGACCCAGTCCGAGCCCTGGCCGGTGTCCGGACGCTGGGAAGGATATCGTCTTTCCACCCACACATCGTATCCTCCTAGGAACCATCCATGCCTTTCGAACTCATCCATGGCACGGTCGGAATTGTCTTTTTGGCGATTTGGGCCTACATCGGGCGGATCGTATGGAACGATCAGTGCCACCACTGCCAGATCCAACGCCGGGCGACGATCGCCAATCCGTATGCCTTCACTCAACGCCGTTAAGGCTTTTAGTCTATCTCTTCCGCGGTGGCCTCTTCAGCAGCCGCCTTCAAACGCTGGAATTGCTCATTCGCAATGGCTTGGAGTTCCTTATCGTGCGTTGAGATAACACTCCAAAATTTCTGGAACAGAACCGGTTCGGCCTGGAGCTCGTCGAACATTTTTGGAGATTGAGCCATGCGTTCGAAGACTTTTGCAACTTCCTTTGGCTGTTGGAGTAATCCATGGGCAATGCACATACCGGCGAAACCGATTGCCTGGAATTTGGTATCCGCGTCACCGGCGTTGGCCAATCGTTCGGCCACTTCGAGGGTTTTGGTGAGGTTGAAATCGGTGGAGAGGTATTTTCGCAGGAGGCCCATATCCGCCAGATGATGGTAGTACATATCGTCGGGATGGAATTTTTTCACGTTTTTCCATGCCGCCTCCGTGTCGACAAGTTTTGCGTGGTAGAGTTCCGCCCAAGCCGAATCCCGGGGTTGAACACTGGCTGCTTCCGCATCCCGAAGTAAGAATGCTGGCCGAAAGATGAATTCCAACGATGCGCCAATGAACAGGCAGACGGCTGCCGCCGCCAGAAGCCACCATGTTCGATCCGGGTGCCGGAGCGCTGTGGTTGTTTTCATCAGCTCGCTGAGCCGTGAGGTGGCCTGATTCTGTTGATCAGCCAGAGTCATCAGTTCGGCGGTCGACCACTCCTCGGCTGCCTTATCCCATGAATCGCTATCCACCATGGGCAAGGTTCTTAGATCGGCCAGGAGTTCCCGGCCATTGGCATAACGATCACGGGGCTTCTTCGCGAGCATCTTATGGATGATTCGAGCGAGTCCCTCCGGTAGATCGGGGCGTTCCACTTCGAGCCGCGTGGGGCCGGAATTGATATGTTGGACGGCCACGGAAAGGGCGGTCTCACCATCAAAGGGTGGCCGACCGGCCAATAGATGGTAGCAGGTTGCGCCAAGGGAATAGATATCGCTCCGTGTATCGAGCCGATCCCCCTGGACCTGCTCCGGGCTCATGTAAAGGGGTGTGCCCATCGTGATCCCGACCTGTGTCAAATCCACCCCTTCACCACTGGCACGAGCCAGCCCGAAATCGGCGACCTTGACCTCACCGGACCTGGCCAGGAGCAGGTTCTCCGGCTTGATATCGCGATGGACAATCCCATGCTCATCGGCTTTGATGAGTGCCGCGGTGACTTGGCGCAGGACGGCGACAACCATGGACGGATCGAGTGGCCCGGTACGTCGTATGACATCGCCTAAATTGCGTCCAGGGACGTATTCCTGGGCAATAAAGTAGATCCCATCCAGATGCCCCACCTCGTAGATCTGGACGATGTTGGCATGAATGAGGGCGGCGGCCGCGGTCGCCTCGTTGCGAAACCGCCGGACATACGATTCGTCCGAGGCCAGGTTCGGCAGCAGGACTTTCAGGGCCACCCATCGACTCAGCGACATCTGTTCGGCCAAATAGACCTCGGCCATCGCCCCGCGACCCAGCCGCCGCATGATACGATAATCGCCGATCGTTTGGCCAATGAGGTCCCGCGATCGTGTGGGAACACCCTCCAGAGAGGAGTCGAAATCATCTGTCATGCTTCTGGCCCCTGGCATAAAAAACACGGGGCCTTCGAATGGGATCGAAGGCCCCGCTGAGGGCTAACATGCCGTTCGCAATCTAGCGAACGCCTGCTCAATTACTTTCTAACGCTTCCGAAGGAAAGCACCGAGACCGATCAATGAGATTCCAAGAATCGCAAAGGTGGACGGCTCGGGGATACCGAACGATGTGGAAGTTCCGATAATCTCCGTGGGATAGGCGGCTCCAACGGCGGCCCCCTGAACAGCGGCGACAAGGTGTTCATTCACGGCACCCATCAAATCCAGCGTGGTGATTCCACCATCGTAATCGAAATTGCCCCAGAAAACGGGAGTCCAAGTATTCGCGGCGACCTCACTGTACAGGCTACCATACTCGCCCGGTCCAACCGCACCCGTCTGTGCAAAGACTTCGTAACCCGCCTCCTTGATTGATCCCTCAAAGAATGAGGTGAAGGCGGCAGGCTTCGAGGATTTCCAAACGCCAAGGCCACCAAATAAACCTGTCTTTTCCTCAAAGGTGAGGCTATTTCCAGTCTCCATTAGGTTAATAGCGGATTGGAAGAGCCCTCCTTGGACTCCTGGCATCAGCTCATTACCAGTCACCATGGCGCTAATTTCGAGAACGTGCGTTCCGGGTGCAATCACATGCAGGGGAGCGACGACTCCATCAACGGCTAATTGGTAACTGACTGTCGAAGCATTGGCATACAGGCCACACAATCCCATAAAAAGTACTGCAACGATGCTAACCGTAGTAATCTTTGACATGTCATTTCTCCATCAATCTGAGATAGTAAACAGAATTCTTCGAACGAGTTGTCAGGAATTCATAATCCCGGACCAGCAAAATTGGTACCTGACAAACATTGCTGGTCGTGTTGAAAATCTACATTAGCACAATCCCTCATAAACTCGTCTTTTTCTCATGTCTATTTCAATATCATCATATTCACATAATAGACAATAGGCAACTACTTCCGTATGCGTAATGCTAATAATGCCAAGCCAACTAGGGACAGCAAGACCAGGGAAGCCGGTTCGGGTACGCCGGCAACTGTCGGTGGAACATATTTACCGCCTGTGGGATCCCAGTTCAGACCGATTTGAGCCAGGTCGGCGGGACCGACGGCACCGTTATCATCGAAATCGCCAGTGTCCCAACCCTTGGTCGTTGCGGCTGGAGCCCAGTTCAAACCAATGATCGCAAGGTCGGCGGGGCCCACCTTCTTGTCACGGTCGGCATCCCCTGCGAACAAACCAGTGCCAGTTTCCAACCCAAGGCCATTCTTCGAATCGCCACGAACCGTTGTGGTCAGTGTTGCGGCTGCCGCACTTCCTGGAACGGTTGACTTCGTCAAAACGTTCCCACCCGTTGAGCTCGAACCCTCGGTCGTGAATGCCGGGCGGAGGCCGCCAAAAGTACCGGTCATGATGCTTGTCACGTTATTCCAGGCCGGATTCCACAGTGGATCCGTCGCGATGAGACCAGCAGGTGTCGAGGCCGTGCCAACACCCGGAACCACGGTTGTACTGATATCTTGACCATATATGGCATTGACGGTCCCATCGGTGAATGACATCACGTAAATTGGAGTCATGCCGCCAATTCCAGTTTGAAGTGCAATCCCGGCCGAATTGATATTGTCCAGATACGCGCTAATCGCCGCGATGCCGATTGTATCATTCGTCTTAGCTACCAATGTAAATTGTCCACCCTCCGTCGGATCAGCCGGATCTGTGTAACGAAGGTTCAAACTCACGTCGATTGTCGACTGAGCTATCGCGGGTCCGACAATCAGCGCCGTGAGAGCAAATGCTGCCAATAATACACACCGGGGTTGGTTCATGGTCGTTCTCCAATCTCACAAAACAGGTACTAGGATTGAGCTGTTAGCGCCCTCCAACTGAAACGATTCTTCTCCTGGCCTCCCAGCCACGCATGCCTTCCAAGGCCTGTTGACTTTTTGGTTTGGGTAATCCCGTTGTCCTTTTCCTTTCCGAACACAAGTCAATGCACAATCTATAATGAGGACAATAAGTCAACGTGACTCAGTATATATACGATTTTGGGCGATGCAACTACCTTTTCCGATTTTTCGGATAATTTTCCTAACTCCTTATAAAATCTACATTTAGAAGCACCTTAAAATCCCCTTTTGTTCCCGCTTTAAGATTTCTAACCGAAATCATAGACGATTTGACTCGATTCAGACTGTCCCCGAAACGGGCCTGGGAACGGCCTCGAATATCCATGGACTTTTTTAATACGTTGCTTTGGGCAAATTGGGATGCCGAAGAGCCCGTCAAAACGAACATCTGGCTTCGCATGACCGGCGATGATGCGGCCCCGCGCGGACTAGTGGTATTATGTTCAGATACCCACGGTCATCAAGAGCGCTCTTGGAAGCCTTCGCGCATAGAATCGCCACGCTCAAATGCGCCGCAAGGTTTGTCTGGACGTTACACCCCGAACTTATTTTAAAAAAACCGAATCGATCTTTCTGGGAACGTAAAAATTCTGTTGACACCCGGTTCACTTTTCAGGTAAGAAGACAGTAATCAGAATGAATTCATCACCAACAAACGATCCATTGAAGTTGCATCCAACCATTCATTCTTTTTTCATTTTCAACTCACCCGTACGTTTCCTTTTCAGCATGCGTTCCAGCGACCACTTCACCATGTTGAACACTGCAGAGCGGTTTGACCGCGCGGATGTTCCATCCGTGATGCTGCTTTCTGGAAAGCGACGTGATGCCATTGTTCGCGGCCCGAGGCAAACTGCTGGCGCGAACCATCGACGATCGCCCGATGGGGAACAACGTACGGTTCCTTCGTTTGGTTTTTCCATTCCACACGAACTCTGATGAAAGGAGGTTTCTTCCCGTTGTCGTTGTGTAACCGTTTTACTCCTCGTTAATGCATTGGAGCGGGGATTCGTGAACGGCTGACGCGACGGCTTCACTTGGGTGGCTTGGTCCGACATATAAAAACTTGCACTCCGGTTCTTCCCAGGCGTAATCGTTCCGGCGAACCCGATTCGCCACAACGCATTTCCCACAGACGATCCAAGAATGTTTCCAGGGGGATGCGAAAGAGGATATCGCCATTCGAACAACCGGTGCAGCGGCCCCGAGGGGCGTTGGAGACCGGAAAGTCAGCCATTGGCTAGAGCGTTTGGCGTTCCCGTGCCCCGGGTTATTTCCGGCATGGAAACAAATACCATCCAAATTTGAAGCCCGTCTTGTGCTGCTGCATGAGACGGGCTTTTTTTGTTAGAATTTAGAGTCCAAGAAAGAGTGCCAGAGGATATTCCGTTACGGGCTCTCAGGCTGCGATCCGTACCACACCCATGGCCGAACTGAAAACATTTATCTTTACCGATATTGTCCGCTCGGTCGCGCTGAAAAACGAGATGAGCGGGCGGGATGACACGGAACGTGATCGCGCGTTTATCGGGTGCGTCCTGACACCGCATCGAGAGCGGATTGACGCCGAGCTTGCCATTCGCGGGGGGCGAATTGTCTCGACGGCTGGAGATGGGCACTTCCTCGTTTTTAGCGACACAATCCAAGCCGCCCTGTGGGCAGTTGCCGTGCAACAGAGCCACCAAGACACACCCATCCGAACGCCGCATGGCAGTCAGGTGGAGGTTCGGATCAGTATGCATGTCGGCGTACCGCAGATCGATCCGCGAGACGAAAACAACTTTGTTGGCAAGACGGTCGATTATACGGCGCGGCTGAACGATTTCGCCCAAGGGGGTCAGATCCTCATCTCGCGGAGCGTCGCGTCGATGCTCGACGATGCCCAGATTGCCGGCCTGTCGATCCATGCCCATGGCCGGCGTGTGTTGCGGGGAATCGGCCGGGTGGAAGTCCATGAACTGGTCTATCGTGACACGGGCCCCATGGAAACCCTTTACCAACCGGCCAAGCCGGACGAGCGGCAATGGACGGTGCTTCCAACCCAATCATCGGCGATGCCCTATCCGGCGCCTGAAGCGCCAGGCAGCACGCACCCCACGATTCCGCATCCCAAGCTCCAGCGGTTGGGAAACTACGAGTTGGGCGAGCTTTTGGGAAGCGGCGGGATGGGGGATGTCTATCGGGCCCGGCATACGCAGTTCGGCCGCGAGCGGGCGATTAAGGTCATTAAACAACACTTTATCGACTCTGGCCACGAAGACGTGGTGCGTCGCTTCTATCAGGAAATTAAAGCAGTCGGCGCTCTGGAACACCCGAATATTGTCGTCGCGATCGATTCATCGGCCCCCGCCGATCGCATTCATTATCTTGTCATGGAGTACATCGATGGAATCGGGCTCGATGAGCTGGTGATGCAGCACGGCCCACTCGCGGTGCCCGATGCCTGCGAAATCATCTGCCAGGCCGCGCGGGGACTGGCCTATATTCATCGCCATGGCATGGTCCATCGGGATATCAAGCCGTCGAACCTGATGCTAACCCTCTGTGACCGGGAGACGGCTTTCCCGTCGAGCCCATCATCGCCTGGCCCGCCACCTGGCGTATCGAGCCAATGCGGCCTGGTCAAACTGCTCGACCTGGGACTAGCCCTGCTTGCTGCGGAAGGCCAGGAGCGGATCACGCAATTCCATCAGCGTGCAATGGGCACGGGAATGTACATGTCGCCCGAACAATGGAAAACAACCAGCGTTGATATTCGGGCGGATATCTATAGCTTGGGGTGTACACTCTATCACTTGCTTGCCGGGAAACCGCCCTTTTACGACAGCGATCTGAAACCCGAAAAAGCCCACGAAAAATCCCGGATCCCCACGATCACGGGTCCCACGCACGTGCCGCGGAAATTATGGGATATCCTCAAACGAATGATGGCCAAGCGGCCCGAGGATCGCTATCAATTGCCCAGCCAAGTCACCGAGGCACTCGCGCCGTTCTGTGAGGGAAGCGATCTGGTCGGATTGGTCCAGCAGTATCAGATCGAAGGGGATGCATCGATCGATGTCGCCGACACAGAGGCCTTGGCCGGGAGTACGCCCAGGTCCGGTTCGAAGGTCCAGAGCCGGCCGGTGGTCAAGACCCAGCCCATGACCGGTTCCACCCGCCCAGAGATTCCCAGATGGTGGCACAAGCCGGCAATCCGGTGGATCGCCGGCGGGCTTCTTTGCCTCGCCCTGATCGCCACAGGTTCCGCCATCTGGTGGTTCTGGAACCCGCTCGTTCTGGCGACCGATCAGGGCCCCGCCGCGGCCGAATGGATCGCGACGCTGCCAGGACTCTCTGGAGTCTCGTGGTTCGAGGAATCCCCTTGGTTGTTCCCCGAGGAGCGTGTGCGGATCCTTTACGCATTGCGCAGGGATTCCTATGAATCACTCGAAGCACTCTCCCGCCAAGATGATGCCGAGGCATTCTATCGGGCGCTGCGAGGGATCACCGAAAATCGGCATGATCCAACGATCGCCGATGCACGGGCCGAGCCGTTCCGGTCCCTCACCAGTCCCGTCCATGCGAAGTGTCGCCACGTGCTGGCCGATCTCGATCCGCTCGCGCAAGATGCCGAGGATACGATCCGGGGACTCATTCGCATGCTGGAGCACCGGCCTGAGGAAGACCGGACGGCCGTCGAATGGCACCTGCTCGGAGTCCTGCTCACAAACATTCATCAACCGGAAGATGCGGTCAAGGCATTGACCACGGCCCGCCAGATGTACCAGCGGATGATGGGCAAAGAAGGCCCGCCAATTGTTCAGGGGCTGCTGGCCCTCTGTTTAACCGATCTGGCGACCGTTCCCACGAAATCAGTCCCTGCGGCCGAACTCTTCCGCCAAGCGCGGGAGATCCTCCCAAGCAACGCAGCCCCCTGTTTCATGGCGTACATGCTCGGCATGGAATCGCTTGCGCGGTTGAACGATCCCGAAGAAAACGACTATGAAATCGTACAACCACTCCGCCAGGCAATGGAATGGATTGACGAACACCAACTTTCCGATAATCACCCGTTAAGGGCATACATCCACGAGCGCCATGCGCATTACTATTTGGAGACATGGCATCTGAAGGAAGCGAAGGACGAAGCGGGTAAGGCGAGCCAGATGCGGGATATTTTCGGTAGGATCACCAAGCTGAGATCCGAGAAATCAAGGACCAGGTCCGAGACTGCCGAAGGGTACCACTTCGCCCAACAGGCCTATTTTCGCGACCGGCAGCTACAAGCACTGGCTCAGCACTTTTTGGGTGTCACGGGGGACGTGCCCCTGGTGCAAATGGGCGGGAAGACCATTGCCACACAGAATCCGGCGGCTTATGCAACATTTACTGAGTTGCTCGGTTACATCTGGCAGCAGAGCAATTGGAACCTAACTTCGGAGCAGAAAGCCATCTGGGACTCGCTCGTTCCGAATTTCCGCGGCCGGAACGCCGACTGCCAGCTCTTTCTGATGGGGCAATTCCAGGAAGCCGCCGAATCGATGTACGCCGCGATCTCATTCGCCGAAGAACTCAACTGGGCCAATATTCCGGCAAAACGGTACAATCTCGTTTTCATGCACTACAAACGGGCCATCGCCCTATCCTTGGCCCGCGATCACCGGGGGGCTGCAGTCGCCCGGCAGATGGCGGAAAATCTCGTTGCCGGGATCCCCCCCGACAATGAAGACCGCTATCGCATCTTTGCCCGTATCGCCGGGGTCCTTGATGACGAGGAATCCACGCGGGCAGCGAAATTATCTGCGATCCTTGGCGAGGAAGTCTCCGGTCTGGGACCGCGTCGCCGGGATGATCGTCAGTTGCTTCTGTTTGTCTGCCAGTACCTCATCCATATGAAAAAAAGAGGCCCGGAACAGGGGAAGAATTTTGAAAATCTTGATCAGAAGCAACTTGAGCAGCATCGCAGCGCGCTCATTCATCCAACGCCATCGGGGCCGGAACTTCCCACCCATTACCGGGACTTGGTTAGCCAAAGCGCCCACCATTATTGGGATCAAGAGCCAAGATAATTCCGAGTTACCCACCCATCCCCACAGGGCCCACACCATGTTCCACTTTGTTTCCGGACTACCGCGTAGCGGCACGACATTATTGATGAACCTGTTGGGCCAGAATCCGGCACATCATGTCGGACCCACCAGCGGGCTGATCCACCTCATGCGGGCGGTGAAGGACCGCTGGCCGGAATGCCAGGAATTCCAAGCCCAGGGTTTGGAGGTTGCACGGTCGATGGTTCTCGGCGCCATGCGGGGGCTGTTCACCGGTTTCTATGAGGAGCCCCTCACGCAGGGGAAAATCGTTTTCGACAAGTCCCGCGGTTGGGTCCACTATGTTGAATTGGTTGAATCGATCCTCGGCCGGCCGATCCGAGTGATCACGATGATCCGGGACATCCGGGCCATTGCCGGAAGCTGGGAAAAGATTTATCGCCGGCGCGGGATCGAATTCAAGATGCCCGACGAGGATGCCTCGACCGCAATGGACACGGTCGAAGGCCGCACGCAGCGGATTTTAGCGCCAGACCAAGTCACCGGCCGGTCGGTGGCCCGGGTCCGCGACGCCCTGCTCCGGTGCCCCGACCGGCTTGTGATCGTGCCATATGATCAATTGACGGCGGAACCATCGGCGACGATGGCGGCCATTCATGACGCCCTCGATTTGCCTCCGTTTGATTACAATCCAGACCATGTCGAACAGATCACGCACGAGGACGACAATTACCTCGGAGCGGACCTCCATTCGATCCGTTCCAAAATTGCCCCGCAACCTCCGGAACCATGGCGCGGCGTGCTGCCAGATCCAGTGGCGGAGGCGATCGCCCGGGAATATGAGGATCTGAACCGATTGGCAGCCGGACCGGTAGTGGTTGGGAGAAAAAACCCCTGATGCTGAATCTTGATCGAACACGAAACCTGCACGACGAACTGGCCGCCATGTTGCCCCGCCAGAAGGCTGCATTGCATCGGGCGCTCGTCGTGGCAAATCGCGAGCTGGCCGAACGGCGGTTGACGTTTGGACGCATTAAACCACTCTCTGCCGCATTGACGGCACTTGTCCTGGACGCAGCCGATGTCAGAAGGCTCCGGAACATGGCCGAGGGAATCCATGCGGTGATCGAAAAAGTGCTGAACTTCACAATGGCTACCCCCGAGCGTCTCCATCGGTTCTTTCCAGAACACCGCCGGATCTTTCCCTATCTGGCCAAGACCCGAGGCTGCGAAACATGGCAGGTTGTTTCCCGCTACGATGCCGCCGTCACGCCGGACGGCCAACTCAAGCTGATGGAACTCAATACGGGATGTCCGGGTGGGTTCATGATCGCCGAGGCGATGAGCGATGTCACGCGACATGGTTTTGCGGAATTGAGTGCGATCGATACCACCATCCAGAATTGGACCGACAATGGCACGATTCGGCCAGACGCACTGATCGACGAGCTATCGGCCGTGGAAGTGGCCGCCGGTATCAAGGCGGACACGATCGGTCTGCTCAACGATGAGAATGATCTTGTATTCGAGTTGGATCTCATCGCCGATGCATTTCGCCGCCAGGGGCGGCCGGTCATTCTTTCAGGGGCCGCGATGCTACGCCATGCGGAAGAACTGCACGGCAAGGAAAAGTGCCTGGTCCACGATAACCAGGTTCTTTCCCTTGTCTACAATAAATTCCGTATCAGCAC
>JAFGFZ010000289.1 GCA_016930815.1 Pirellulales bacterium
CCGCGAGGAGTTGGCGGGCGACAACGTCCCGCCATTTCGGGCGGTCGGTGGCCGGGGCGCCGTTGGATTCGTGTGGGCAGGACATGGCGGTAAATCTCGGAGCTGGTGTATCGGTGTAGCGGTGTTTCGGTATTTCGGTGTTTCGGTGGGAACCGGTGTTTTAGTATTTGTATGAGGGGCAAGGCGCAAAGTCCCTTACTGAAACACCGGAACACCGGAACACTGGCTTTTCAATTCGATGCTTCCTCTTCAAGGTATCCGTAGTCCTTTTGGCCGTAGTGGTGGCCGTAACCGTAGCCGTAGCGGTCACTTCCATAGTGGCCGTAGGTATAACTGCGCGGTTGGTCTTTTTCATTAACAATGACACCCAAGATATTCGCGCCGAGGTCGGAAAGAATACCGCGGGCTCGGACGACATCGGGGCGTCCGTTCTTCGTGATTCGGACGACCAGCAGAACACCATCGACTCGAGGGGCAATCACCGAGGGATCCGAGACGGCCAGGACCGGCGGCGAATCAATCAATACGATGTCGTACTCGCGCTTCATGATTTCGAGCAAGTTTTCGAAATTCGCGAGTGTTAAAAGTTCAGATGGGTTTGGAGGCAGCGGGCCGCATGGTAATATGGACAGGCCTTCGATACCGGTTCGACAAATGGCGTCTGAAAGTTCGGTTTGGCCAACCAAAACAGTTGATAAGCCCATCTTCTGCTTGATGCCGAAAATGGATTCAATCCGCGGTTTGCGGAGGTCGGCGTCGAGGAGCAGGACCTTCTTACCCGATTGGGCGATCGAGACGGCCAGATTGACAATCATCGTTGTCTTGCCATCGCTGGGATTCGGGCTCGTGACCTGGATGACCTGATAGCCGTGGGCTTGCGTACTGAAATAGAGGGCTGTTCGGAGACCCCGAACTGCCTCAGCGGCTCGCGAACGGGCACGGTGATAACAGACGATCGTCTCTTCAAGGGGTACGATCGGTTTGCCGTTCGATGAAGCTGCGACGGTTGCCTTCTTCCTTTGCGATTGGAATAGGGGGAGCTGGCCGACAATGGGCAGATTGAGCGTGTTTCGTACTTCGAGCGGACTCCGGAATGTCCGATCGGCAATGTCCACGATATAGGCCAGGCCGCAGCCGAGGAACGTTCCCAAAACGCCGCCCAAGGCAAGAGTCAATAGGAGTTTCGGTGAAACGGCTCGGTCTGGAATCTCGACAGGGGTGATCACTTCAGTGATGTAACCACCATAGTCCTTGACCAGATTGATTTCGCGGAGCCGTTCCAAGACGGCTGCGTACAATTCCTTCGTGCGATCGAGTTCGGCCTTCATCGTCTCGCCCTTCAATTCGTCGGTGGCCAGTTTCTTGGCGGCATCGCGTTCGTTTTCGGCGAGCTTTTCGAGCGATGATTCCCGTTTCAGCATTTCCTGAACATCGTGTTTCAGCAAGCCGATATGGGTGGTGACTAATTCAGCCAGGCTGATTTCCTTTTCTCCATTAACCTTGGGATTCGCGATCGGCGTTTCCAGTTTCCGCAAATATTCCTGGGCCACTTTAATCTGTTCGCGGACCTCTTCGACTTGCGGATGATCGGCACCATAACGTTGGAGAAGCTGCTGTTCCGATAGACGCAACGTTAATAGGCGATCGGCTTCCGCCCGGGCCAGTTCGGATCGTTTGGGTTGGTCGGCAAGGAACTCTTCCGAGCTATAGCGATCCTCGCGGGTGGCATTGACGAGGAGGCCCAATCGGCCAACGTCGTCTTCGCTGAGCAGTGCCAATTTTTCAATCGGTGTCAAGGATTTGGCATCATCATGGCCGAGTGCTTCCTCAATCACTTCCAGCCGGGCCTGGGCTTGCATCCGGCGGGTACGGACGGTTGCCAGTTCGGTTTCAAGCTGTTCGAGACGATGTTGGTGGATATTGGCAGCCTGGTCACCTTTCCACAACAGAGGCGAATTCTCGCGGAACTCGCGGAAGGCCGTTTCCAGGTCCTTGACCTGGTTGGCGAGTTCATCTTTGGCGTTCGTGATCAGATTGATTGCTTCGGTGCTAACATCTTCAAATGTCTCACCAAGAAAAGACTGATAGCTTTCGACAATCGCATCGAGAATCGCCGCGCCGTCCTCGGGAGACGGGCTGCGAAACGTTGCGCTAAGGACGTGGGCTTCCTTCGCTTTCCCTTCACCACCCCTGGTTACTGATAAATTTTTCGCGATGTAATCGACGGGATTGCCTTTTTCTTGTATCAACTTTGCGACGGAGGGCAGCTTATTCAGACCCCGCTTCTCGATGGCCTGCCGGATGATTCGCGGACTCTGAAATATCTGAATGTGTGTCGCTAAGAGCTCCTCGGCGCGGGTTACCGTGGTTGGCCCGTTGTACTGCTGCGTTGGCATGTCAGAGTCTTTTTGTGTCACGAGGATTTCGACCTCGGACTCGTACTGGGGAGTTGCCGTGTAGTAGTACAAAATGGCCAGGCCAATACCGGCCAAGATGCCGAATGCGATGATCCCCTTGCGGCGCCAGGCGAGCGCCCAGAGGTCCAAGAGGCTGATCGAATCCTCGTCGAAATCGATGGGAGTCGAACCGTCGGAAAGATTGTCGAGGTGGTTGTCAGATGCAATCATGGTGGGATCAGGTTTTCGAGGGGGGAGGATTTGTGGGTAGGCGGGTGAAAATTGTGGAATAATGTTTGGAATAAAGGACTGAGCTCATGTTACGGGATTATTTCAAACTTGGAAATGAAATGGAGGTTGCCCAACGCTCGTCAAATGGGGATGTCGAGGTGGTAATCATCGATCAGGACGGAAGCCCCTTTTTGGATGAAGTCTATTCTAACCACGAAACGGTTCCCCGTGGCCGTGCGGAGGATGGTTCCTTCGAGTCCTGCCAGGGGACCACTACGGATTATGACGGCATCGCCGGGTCCTAATTTGTCGTGTGGCGTGATTGGGGCGCCAGAGGTGATTAATTGTTCGATTTGTTTCACATCTGCCCAGAATCGCGATTGGTCCTTGACCTCCAATGTCTGGGTGATACGGTTCGTACCCAACGCAGTGACGCGCTCATCTTGGTCGGCATATAAAAATGTGTATCCGGCAAATAATGGCAAATGGGATGTTAGCTTGCGGCCACGAGAATAGGTCGTGTGGGGAATCAATGGCAAATAGAACGGAACATGGCCGGCGTGTAATTGGCGAGCCAGGCTCTTTTCCTGGCGTGGTTTCGTGTGCAATACCCACCAGCGCCGATCCTCGCGATCGGCTGGAACGCCGCTTTGAAAGAGACAGTCGGGATAAACATTGGGTTCTTTGGGAAGGATTGGCATGGAAGCAAGATGAATTGGGAAGGGATGAAGTTCACTTAGGTAGTGGAGATAAACAAATGTTTCCAAGTTATAAGTATTGATTTGGATCCAAGGCGGACGTGCTGAGTTGGGTGGTTCGGATTTGTTGGAGGAGTTTCTGGTAGCGGCGGTTTTTTGGAGCCAGCCGGATACAGCGGCGGGCCAGGTCCAAAGCCTCGTCCAACTGGCCGGCTTCGACTAAATGCTGGGCGAATTCGTATTGCCATTCGAGTTCAAACGGCCGGGATGCAATCGCCGTGCGGTAGTGCGTTAATGCCTCCGACAAGTTGCCCTGCTCTGCATAAATCGCGCCAAGCAAATGGGATCGAGCCGGGGCATCCAGGGGTGTTGTTTCCGCGGGATTGGCCGATGCGTTGTGCACCAAGTCGGCGGCACGGGCAAGTAGACGATCGCGGATCGTATGGGGATCGGGATTAGAAACCGCATAGCGAGTTTTCGCCAGGTGCAACAGCATTTCCGGCTTGGGTGGTAAAAGCCATTCGACCAATTGCGTGTCGTTCAAGACCGGTTCGGCGACGTAGAGGACGATATTCACGTACTGGTCGCTCAACAAGAGACAATGGCGCCAGGCATTCATGGCGTTGACATTCCGGCCTGCCTGGGCATCCAAGACCCCGGCGTGGAACCAGATGTCAGGATCGCCAGGAGCCACGGAACAGGCTCGGTGGATGTGGAAGACGTCCTGGCTTGGATCGGCATCCAGGCCGCATAACTCGGCCAGCCGGAGATGCACTCGGGGGAAGAGCGGGCAGGCTGCCCGGGCCCGCTGCAAATGACGATAGGCTGGCACCAGATGCCGCGTGACCGTTGGCTCGGTCCGGAGGGATTCCAATTCGCCCGTTTCTGGTTTTGTTGAAAAGTCGTGGAGTTGTCGGTGGAGCACGACCGGGGAGGTCAGATTCCACAGAACGGAATTGCCGATTTCCACCGGCGCATCGGCGCGTAGCAATGCGGCCGCGCGGAGCCGGTAAAGGTCGATCCAGAGCTCGGCTAACCGGAGCTGCACGTTCGCATCGCCGGGCCGGGATTCGGCGATTGGCGTGAGCCGTTCAATGGCGTGTTCGAATTCCGCCGTTTCCAGTACCTCGATCGGGCGGTCCCATGTGGCGGCGAGGCGAGCCGATTCGGCCGACGCGGCAGTGCGGATATCGAAATAACAAAAACCATTGGCAAACAGGAGGATGACCGATGCGATGGCTGGGGCAAAGCGCCATTCGGGCATGCGAAGCCATGAAAACGACCGGAGCGGCGGTCTGATCGCAATCGCGCGGCGGACCACCGGGCCGCAGAGGATCGCGAATAACATCAGATTGGCTGGGGCATAGAGCCCAAAATCAAAGGCCGCGGTGATTGTCTGGCTGCCAATCGCAAAGATGCCTGATGCGGCAAGGGCCGTGTCCGCAACGTGGCCGGCACGCCGGACATATCCGATCGCGGCAAGCCATACCAGAACCAAGGCAGTGAAGAGGAGTAGAAAGCCAATGATGCCTCCGTCGACCAATGCTTCAAGGTACTGGTTCTCCGCCCGAATGAACCAGGGGCCAATCGGGCCGTCTAAGTAGAGGCCGTAGATGTAGCCGTAGGTCCCTAAGCCACTCCCGGTGAGCCAGAAATCGGGGATTGCCCTCGCGGCGACTGGCCAGTGTTCCAACAAACTATGCTCCGCCATTGCCTCGCGGTCGAATAGCGTGGCAAGCCGGTCCGTCACGATTTCGCCCAGGCCAAGCCAGGCGACCAGGCCAATTCCAGCCGCAATGGCAACGGCGCCTAACAAAGCCCGATGTGCGCCACGACGCGTCCGGTAGACTAATGTCGCTACTAATGTGGCAACACACATGCCAATAAACGCGCCGCGGGAAAGGGAACAGACAATGGCCGCAATCAGGAATGCAATCAGACTTAGGGAGAACAGAATGCTGCCGTTGAGCCTCGAGATGGCATCGGTCAAGGAATCGAAAAGCTTGGTTCGCTCCCGTGAAGGCCGCTCGTCGACCTCGTTGGTGCTCGAACGGCGCCAGGCCCAGACCAGCGTTCCGACCGCACAGGCAAGGCAGAGGTTCAAGTAACCGCCGGCATGGTTCTGGTTCACAAATGTAGCAAACGGGCCTCCGGCGGGTATTGTAAACCATAGAATGGAATGCGGATCGGCCGCGACTTCCTGGACCAGCCCGACACAGGCAAGGGCCATGCCGTTCAGGGCGACGGCCACTAGTAAGATCCGGGACGCCGCGCTGGACGCGAATAGGACGTACCCCAAGGCAAAGACCGTGATACCAAGGGTCAGCAGGACCAAGTCGCCTCGGGTCGCCGATGGGTAAAGCGATAAGGAAATGTTGTTTTGGGATTCTTGCGAGAGTGTCTGATCGCTCGTGAGTTCCGATCGAAGTTGAGCTGAAATCGGGGAGATGGATTGGACCATCTTGGCTGGGAGCGGAAGGATTTGCAGAAAAGCAAATCCGATGGCCAGGGCGAGCGGGATCGCCACCAGCGGCATGGGGCCGATCCTGCCCCGGTCAAGGAGCCGGCTGGCTATGGTTGCCACGAGGGCAATGCCCACTCCGGTGACCAGCCAGGAACAGACGCTGCTCGTCACCCCGCCAAAGAACCACGGCGCGACCAGCACAACACCCACTAAGACGAACTGAGCAAACCACCGCAGCACGCTTGTGGCAGCATGGCTTTTCGAAGACGGGCGCGAAGGATTCGGAGGCTGTCCGGACACGGCTCGATGGGGTCGATCACGTTGATTAGAGCGATCCGTGCCATGAGTAACTCAAATGGAGCGAGTCCCATTCGCAACACAACGACAACGTCAACATTCAAGGTAGAAAAGGCAGTGTTTGGTAGGAAGGCAGGCGTCAGGTGTGAGCCCCTGCGAGAATACTGCGAATTCTTCGCATCGGAAGCCGTAAGGCCACCCCTTTTAAGCTGCCCCAAAAACGTCTTTTACACCTTTCCGCATAAATGACTCGAGGGCATTTCAAAACCGGCAGAGCGATGCTCTCACCGAGCCGAAACGAAGGAAAAACAAGCCTAGCTGGAGCTTTGCCCTCCCAGAACCAGTTTTGAAATGCCCTCTAATTCCACTCAGTCTAAGCGGAATCTCGAAAAAATCAACTGTCATGACACCTGTTCGATGCGGAAAATCGCAAATGGATGGGGCTTCAGGGTAACGATTAGACAGTTTGGATCGGTGAGGCAGATTTGTAGCCGTAAGAGCCAAATCAATGGATCGCCGCATAAGAAGTCGGAGAAGATGGGCCTGAGGGCAGGGAAGAATCCTGGGAGGGTGTGATTAGTCCGTTTTCTAATGGGGCCGCGCTCGGCGAATAACTTCCGGCACCGGGATGGCACGCGCTGGGTGTGTCTCCATTCAAGGATCCAGTTCCAGTTGGATGCCCCCCTCACCAAAGGCGTCGTCGCTCTATCCTATGGATCTAAAAGGATTTGCAGATAAGGTCTACGGATAAGTGGAGGCCTGGTTCGATGATGCTGGAAGAAGGGGAAATGGAAATTTATGGATTTGGTATAAATGGCATTATAATATAGCGTCCGGGAGCAATTCTGGAAAAGATGGGAAAAATGGTTGCAATAACTGAAGGAATCGGTATGATTCGGGAAACTGCGAGTTAGGCAAGATAAGGCATTTATTTCATTCCATTTCGATCATTATGATCATTGTATTGGCAAAACTGTACCTGACCTGATGCTGTTGTGCGCAAGGAGTATTCATGCATCTGTAGATGTTGCGACAATGCGCATGAGGAGTCGGCAGAGGTTAGGGTATGGGGCACCTCAAGAAGACAAAAGGAGGAGGATCTAATCATGTATCGATTCAAAGTTCTATTGGCAGTGCTAGCTCTTCTAGCGTTTTGCCAGATCGCGGTCGCGGATAGCACGGTGACTTTCTATTTCAATCCGGCCGATTTCTTCGACTATCGCCCTCTCAGCGGCATGGATGACACATGGTCGTATGAGGGCGGCATGTTCAAGCTACATAAGATCTGGGAGGGCAGCAATCAATATCGTTCCTGGATGGTGTCGGATCGCCTCTTTATGGAAAACTGGGCCAACTGCCTTGGGGCTAATGAGGGGATTGGATACTTCAACATCGATTTGTATCAGACAGGTAATGGCCAGTTCTGGGGCCAGACGATGCAAACGCCTCTATCGCTGGATGAAGTCTTTGCACCGGCGGGATGGACCACGGAAATCTCGGGCCTTTATGCGAGCTGGACCGCGACTTCGGATTCGCTTCTCATCAATCCCGATACAACTGCCTATGATGATGATCGTAGTTTCGGCTTTCGATTCACGGTGTCCGATTGCTGCAATTATCCAGTTCCCATTGGCGAAGAGCGGACCGTCTGGTTTGGTGGTTACAATTGGTCCGGCTACATGCCATCCCTGAAATTCGACCAATGGGGTACACCCGAATCTGGCGCATTCGCATCCATCGATGCTCAACCCGGGACCGGTTTCGAAGCGACCTTGAAACTCGTGTCAACTTACACGGGAGCAGACTTCGATGAAGACGGGGATGTCGATGGGAATGATTTCCTAATCTGGCAATCCAACTACTCGATGTCTTCCGGGGCCGCACATACCGATGGAGATGCCAACAACGATGGCAAAGTGGATGATAACGATCTATCCATCTGGCAAGGGGAATACGGGAGCAAAACTCCCAATCCGGTATTCCCGGCCAGTCCCATTCCGGAACCCAGCACAATCTGCCTAGGAATAATCGGAATCATACTAACATTCGGCATGACCCCGCGAAAACGGTTCCGGTCTTAACGCCGAAGGCCAAACCATAGAATCTGGCAACCAATCCAACTTTCAA
>JAFGFZ010000034.1 GCA_016930815.1 Pirellulales bacterium
CCATCGCCAGAAGAAGGTAATTGGGGACCCCATAGGTCTTCCGTGCCAAAAACGAGGGCTGCTTCTTCAAAGCCATGCGGCGGGCCTGGAGATAGTACGGGAACGTCCGGAGGGATTCGAACCGGCGTATCAATGGGTTCAGAAAAAAACCATGCAAAACACTACCAAGTGAAAGTGCTCTGCCATGGTACCGATGGGAATGGCCACGTCGGTTTGATTTTAATAAAGTCCCTATAGCCTACTCATCGTACCCAAGAACGACTAGACCAGAATTGGCCCAAATATCTGCTAGGACAATAATTAGGCAACAAAAGGTCTTCCTCGCTTCACTGGATTATCTAACAAGCAGAAACGCTATGAATCCAATTCTACGCGTGGATTCTATACTCTGCGATATGCATTCAAGATGCCTGCGGGATCGTTCAAGTTCCAATTCGAGATAGCATGGTTCCAGCCAAACTATTTCCCTTCGAGGTCCCCATTTTTCCATAGAATTTTCAACCGAAGCGCAAGCGAGGGAATGATTTACAGCAATCATGCATCGTCCCTCGCTGACGCGTTGGACTACTAGGTGTTATATAACACAGGCTTGCAAACCATGGAGGCTGCTAGCATGATAGGACTGAAAATACAAGGATCCGATCGGAATCTTGCAAGACCTGATTGCCGATGATCCCCAACTTCCGTTTCGCCAAGATCAACGATCCATAATCCACGAGTCTCCTGTGGGCAAATGCCACAATCACGCGCTATGTTTTTCAGCTTCGACGGTATCGACGGCACAGGAAAATCGACCCAAATGGATCTCTTCTGCGGCTGGCTTCGGTCGCGGGGTCTTGACGTGATCCCCTGCCGTGACCCGGGCAGCACTCGGCTTGGCGAGCGGATCCGTGAAATTGTATTACACAGTGATCCAGCAATTTCAATCGGGAGTCGAGCTGAGATGCTTCTCTACATGGCGGCCCGGGCAGAGTTGGTGGATGAGGTCATTCGGCCGGCATTGGCAGCCGGTCGAACCGTGGTTGCCGACCGATACCTTCTTGCGAACATCGTCTACCAGGGTTACGCGGGCGGATTGGATGTTGAGGCGGTCCGCCATGTAGGCAACGTGGCAACGGATGGTCTGTTACCCGACTCTGTTTTTTTACTCGATATGCCTCCCGATGCAGCCCGGCTCCGCCTCGGCGGGGATCTTGACCGCATGGAATGCCGGGACATTCATTTCCAAGAACGGCTCCGTGAAGGTTTCCTCAAGGAGGCCGCTCGAAGTATGGGCCGCATTGCCGTCATCGATGCATCTCGATCCATCCAGGCGATCCAGGCGGAAATTCGCCAGGTGGCCGAACGGCTGCTCGGAAAGTGAATTCATGTGACTCTCACGGATCCACCCGTTTTGTTTCCCATTGGGCGGTTTGTCCATCTGGAAGATGGATCGTGACCTTACCGACCGCCTTGGTCAATTCCTCCAGGGGGGCATCGAATGACACACTGTGAGAATTGCCTATTGTCCAGGTCGATTTCATCAACAAATAATCCTGGGAAGATACCCCCAGACAGCCGATACATCATACGAGCGGAACCACACAGTTTCCCACCGAGAACCGAACGCAAGGAGGTGTTTCGTGTCTCGATCCTCATTTCTTCGATGGCTGATTCCAGCCCTGGTTTTGATATCATGCGCCGGTTGTTTTCCCAGAACGACGGTGATTCGCCATCCGGGTTCTCAAGATACGGGGATCCGATATTATCGCCCAAAGCCGTATCTTTTTGTCAAACCGCTGACCGACAGTGATGGGCTGCCGGTGGGAGGTTATGTGAACCTGGAAACAGTCATGTTGCCCGATCTCGATGAGGAATATTCCATCCACATACGCTCCGGGCTTGGAATCAACAAAACCTCCGTGAAGTTGGAGAATGGATGGAACCTAACGCAACTCAATGTAGACATTGACTCCCAGGTTGACGAAAGCCTGAAAAGCGTCGCCGCGATGATGGAGGCCATTCCTGGCCTGACAGCTGGCGGGAAAAGTGATCCTCAGATGGTGGTGCGGGCAACCAACGTGCCGCTTGGTCTCTACGAATCCGTGATATCATGCAGCCCGGATTGCACGAAGAGGCTCCTCGGCTTCCGGTATATTGGATTCATGCCGTATACGACCAGCCATTTTGAAGCATGCAGTTTGGATGAACAAAGATGCGGCGATGGACCGCTCTATGGCCTGGTGATGGAGAATGGCGCCATGCTATTTCGCCCACTCTACGAGGCGGCCCAACATATCAATCTCAATCGCATCGATCTTGCCGGCGAGGAAGAGTTGCTTTCCGACCTGGATGCGGAACCACTCGATCCAACTTCGATGTTGAGGCGGTTGCCGAAGACGAATGATCATCATCAATCGACTCGTTGATTTAACGATCGAGGAACTCGCACGAATCCGGGAGACGATCCTTGACCGTTACGGATCCGGCCCAAGAGACAATATAATCGACATCGCATTCGGGCTCGCCGAGAAAGGCACGGCACTCGATCCCTCTCGCCTCAATGCGATTTGCTTTTATGTCCGGAGCAAGCGCGATCCTCAAAGCAAAGCGGATCGGATTCCACGAACGATCGAAGTGCGATTGCGGCGGAACGGTCATTTCGAGCTGGTTCAACTCCCGTCCGATATCATTGAAATTGGAACGGCGGCCATCAAGCCGAGCGGAAGGCAAATTTGCCATCTTTCGAAATCGAGAAAAACGGCAACTGCCGGTTGCGTCATCGCTTGGAAAGCAGGTACTTGCCAGGAAATTCGATGGGGTGTCTTGACCGTAGGGCACTTGTTCTGGTCGATATCTCCCGTTCCCGAGCAAGAACGGCTCGTTCGCATATCCATCCCATCCAATCAAGTTATGCCCGGATTTTTATTGGCGAGGACGCTGAAGAACGACGGTAGTGGCATGGATGCGGCCCTGGTAAGCGTCATGAAGAGTACACTGGTCCGGGCGGGTCTGGTGCCTCGGGACGTTTCAACGCGCGGGAAGAAAATCCGATCCGTCGATCAATTGCGCCTCGATCGCCGCCGGGCGGGTTTGGCACTCCCCGGCCGGATGCGGATCCCCTTTGTAGTTGTCCGATACATGCCCGAATCGCGGCTTGTCCCCGACGCGGGGTGCTTGCGGCATGTGTTTGAAGTGCATAGCCTATTCGCCAACGCATTCGGTCATGGCAAGTCGGGGAGCTTGTGGCTTGTCGGTGGTTCCGGAGCAGGCATCCAATATGCCGGATACGATACGCCTGGCCGACCTGGTCTGCGTTATACACGCGGCCTAGGACAAGCACTCATCGCGATTATCGACTGGGCACGATCCCAGATCGCCAGGCTTGAGAATGTCCCGAACGAAGAGATTGACATTCGAGTGATTAGGGAACTGTGAGCCGGATATCTCGAGGATCATTTCTAACTTCCAAGCCCGGCTTTTGCCAAAAGCGGGGCTTCTTCGATGTTGTAATTTATTTTGAACGGGTCATACTCTCATATGGACGGATTGAAAAGCGTCCAATCATCGCGTAATTTACGAATGATCAACGGCGTGCACATGCGCATGACATCAACAGGCCATTTTTTTATGGAGTTCTCCGATGAAATTTCGTTGCATCCATTTTATGAAGGTTACGCAACGAAAGAATCCGCATTTCAAGATTGAACTCGGGAGTTGCCGGGCTCCCGCTGGTCGCCCTGGTTCATTCGTGGCGCTAAGATCAATAGGCATCCGACTTCATTTGGTTGTTCTCCTTTTGATAACGTCCATTGGCATGGTCATCGCGGACGATTCCATTCCGGTCTACATTGGAACCTACACTCAGGGTACAAGTTGCGGCATCTATCAAGCCCGGTTGGACACGGCGTCGGGTAAGTTGCATTCGCTTGCGCTTGCCGCCGAGCTTGAGAGTCCGTCATTTATTGCATTTCATCCAACGAAACCGGTCGTCTATGCGGTCGGCGAGCTGAGTCATTTCGATGGCAAGCCGGAGGGTGCCGTGAGTGCCTTGAAGCGTGATTCGGATTCTGGGGAACTGGCATTACTCAACCAGCAACCATCAGGCGGCATCCATCCGTGTCATCTTTCGGTGACTCCATCGGGCCAATTTGTCATGGTGGCCAATTATTCGAGTGGGAGCATCGCCTGTTTTCCGATCCAGGAAGATGGCTGCCTCGCCCCGATGGCTGGATTCGTCCAGCACGAGGGATCCAGTGTCCACGCGAGCCGGCAGGCGGGCCCGCATGCGCATTCGATTCGTTCTGATCCAGAGGGACGTTGCATCCTCGCTGCCGACTTGGGGCTCGACAAGATCCTCATTTACCGCCTCGATGCCGGGCAATTCATCCCCAATGATCCGGCTTGCGCGATGCTCCCTCCCGGCTCTGGCCCACGTCATATCGCGTTCCATCCCAGCGGCCGGTATGTTTATGTTATCAATGAGTTGCTAAGCACAATCACGGCCTTCCGTTATGCATCCGGTACCGGATCGCTGACCGAAATCCAAACCGTGACAACACTGCCGGAAACCTTCAAGGAGAGCAACACGACTGCTGAAATCCAAGTCCATCCAACCGGCCAATTTCTTTATGGTTCGAATCGCGGCCATGACAGCATCGCCGCGTTTCGAATTGATCCGGATACTGGTTTACTGACTCCGCTTGGCCAGACGCGATCGGGAGGCAAATGGCCGCGGAATTTCACGGTGGATCCAACGGGGCATTATCTCCTGGCCGCCCATCAAGCCACGGATAACATCGTGGTGCATCGAATCCATCCGGAAACGGGTCTTCTCGAACCAATCCAAGATGAGCTAGCCGTGGATTCGCCTGTTTGTGTCCAATGCATGCCTGGAAATCGGCGACGATGACGGCAATGGTGGAGATCGTGATTGGCCCGGCTCGGGCCGGCAAGTCGACGGCGCTGATGGATCGGTTGCGTCGGCAGGTCGCGGAAATCCAAGAACAGGGGATGCCATACAGTGGCATGCTTTGGATGGCGCCCACCCTACGGGCGGCTGCGGCTGTTC
>JAFGFZ010000290.1 GCA_016930815.1 Pirellulales bacterium
CCCTCCCTCTGGGAGGGTCGGCCCGTAAGGGCCGGGGAGGGTGCTCCATTCTTGCCCTCCCCGGCCGCTACCGCGTCCGACCCTCCCGCAAGCGGGAGGGTGATATGAATTTCAAACCACGTTCAAAGAAACCACAATTTTACTGGATCCGAAGCGAAATCTCCGAAGGTCCAGGATTGGCGGGGCCGGTCGTGGTCTGGGATTGATCCCCCGTTCCCAGGTAGTAGAACGGGATATTGTGGATGGTGGAGGGTCGTTTCATGACCGGATGCTGCTGGCCTTGGGTCATATCGGCAACCAGGTCGCAGACGCTCTGTTCAAGTTCGGTCAGCGATAAAAAGCCATCACCGTTGATATCCGATTTCTGATTCGCCAATGTGTCGAGGATTGCCTTGGTGAATGCGCCATGCTGCCATTTTTCGTCTTCGACACTGATTTCACGCGAGAGCGATGATGAGAAGACGATGGCCCCGTATTCGTCCGATGTCATTTCATAAAGCGGATCGCGCCAGATCGACTTGGCGCCGGTAATCCCGGCGGCGTGGCAGGTATCGACCAGAAGCAAAACCTTGCACGGCAGGACTTCCAGCAGTTCCGTGACGGTGCTGAAGTGGATGCCAGTTCCAGGCAGGTCGTTAGGATTGACTTCATGGGTTGCCAGGTAGTATTCCAGTTGCCGGTCGCGAATTCCATGCGCTGAGATGAAGATCACGGCGATATCGCGTTGGCATACATTCTTGGCCAACTCCTTGAGCGCATCGCGGATTGAATTCGCCGAAGCTTCCTGGTTGACCAGCACTGTCTTTGTCAGGTTCTCATAGACTGGGCCACGCTGCCCATCCCAGATCTGGGCAAATGCCTGGGCATCGAGGTGGGCATAGCGCAGATTGAGATTCTGGTTTTCATATTCCGAGATCCCAATGGAAACCAGGTGCAAATTCGGTTTGATATGAAGCTCTTTGGTGGGTGCATCGTATTGGACTCGGACCGTCGCCGGCACACTGTTGGCGACTCCGTTATAAGCCAACACCGAAATCTGATTCTCACCCGGCAGTAGTTGGACGGCTCGACTGAAGCTGGAATCCTTCCGGCTTGTTTCATCACCCGAAACCACGGAAATTCCTTTGGCCAGAGCGGGGCGGCCGTTGACCAGAACCCGCACATCCGTGATTGGGAGCTCATTTTGCGAGATGACTTCCGCCAGGAGATGGACCTCGCCCTGCTGAGTTACCAGGCCGTCCGGGGGGCTGAGGATGCGGATCCGGGGCGGCTGCATTTCCTGCATGGTTTGGGGTTTCCTCAAGTCCGTTGTTAGAGGAGCCGGTGACATCATCGATCCAACACGTCCCGGTTTGGCGATGTTTGCCTGTTCGATCGCCTGGTTCACATCCCCGGATTCCAGGACGAGTTGCACAATATCGGGACGATAGAACTGGTTTCGAAATTGATGGACTGGGTAGAAGATGGCACTTCGGTCCGGGCCGCGGTTGACATGCCATCCGAGCAGATCCCCATATCCGGGCGCTGCATCGAAGAATCCTTGGGAAGTCCACATGATCCATTGATTTTCGCCGGCAATGAACAGGCTCAATAGCGGTTCAATACGAGCTCGCGGATCGCGGAGGTTCTCGAGGCTCCACAGACGAATCGTCCCATCCAGCGAGCTGGTGGTCAGGATCCGGCCATCCGCGGATTCACTCAACGATGTGATATAAGAACGGTGCCCCGCGAATAATTGGCGCCTGGTCTGGTTCGCCAAATCGGTTAGGAAAACGAGACCATTGCGATCGCCGACAACAACCGGCAACTCGTCACGCCAGAGGCTTGATTTGAGCATGGTGAAACAGGTGGGAACGATACCGGAATCGATGGGCAGGACCACGGGCTCCCCTTCGGGTTTATTGAACTCCAGAGAATATTTCCCATTTTGATAACGCAGGGACAGGATGCCCTGCCGGTTGGTAGTTTCAACAGGAAAATCACCTGCCGACATTTTGTAGATGGCTCTTCGACCCAAGTCGAAGACATGGTCTATCGTCCCGTATTGATTCTGTTTCCATTCTCCAGCAGGTACAGGCAGCGTGGTAAATCCAATTTGGTCGGATTCAACATCAAGCGAGGCCCGGTAGATGGGCCGGCGCAGACTGGAAAAAACAAAGTGCTGTTTTCCCGTCTCTGTATTCCAAACATGGATGTTTCCCAATGCGTCGGCCGACGCGGCAAGGGTTGCCAGACCGTTCAACGCCATGGCCGTGATTCGATTACGGTGCCCATCGTACACGATCGTTGGATTGCCAATCTTATCCGACCAGATCCCAATCCGGGTATTGTTCTGGTTGTTTGTTGGTTCGATTCCCATCGCGATCCAAGAATCTTGATCGAGGTTCAATTCTGGTAATACAATCCCCGGATTCGTCTTTAATTGGTTCTCGAACCACCGAATCACAGACGATGGTAGTACCTGAGCCAATGGAAGGGCTTGGCAGCCAGGCACCGACAGGGCCGAGACTCCCTCCTTGCCTTGAACGAGCAAGATCGGTTTTTCCCAGGGGAATGCGATTGATAAAACAGGCAAGGCCGTCCCGCTGGAAGGCTCCAGGATCCCAGTGATTTGTTTGAGCGACCAATCAAATACCTTCAATGCACCGTCTTCGGAACGGACTGCCAGAAAGCGGCTATCTTGTGAAAAGGTCGCGTGGGTCACGGCCGACGAAAAGTCAATGAAGGTTTCTTTGATCTCGGTGATTTTCCGGATGTCATAGACCCGCAAAGCGCCTTGGCCACGATGGCTCCGGACACCCACGACAAGCTCGCAGTTGTTATGCGAGAAGGCAACGGCAAGGGTGTCTCCACCCCCATCCTGATCGATCTGACCACGGAGTGTGCGAAGCAACTGGCCCGTTCGCAAATCCCAGATCCTGACTTCTTTCTGGCCACTGGCGGCCAACATCGTGCCATCGGGACTGAACGCCAGATCGGTCACGGGCCCAGAAAAACCTTTCAAATCCAGAACAAGTTCCACCGCCTCTAGATCCGATGGTTCATCGCCACGAATGGGTAATTCCGCAGTGGCCACAATCGACAAAATCAAAAGGGCACAGGCGACTGGGGGGGAAGAACGCGATATGGATTGGTAAAAAAACATGGTCCTGATCTCCTTGTGGATTCTTGTTGACTATGGGCTCGTGATGTGAAGAAACCTGGGTAATCGGTCTCGTTTACCCCAGCCCGTACTAAAAGGCCGGGACGAATGCTGGATCCTTTTTCAAGACGGATTGCATGGCATTTTCATTGGCTGGAATATCATAGAGGTCCCAGAGGTTATCGCCGGGATTGATTGCTACCTGGAGCGTTCCGGTTTTTTCCTCGAAGAGGACTTGTTTCATTTCAGCCCCGTTGCCGCGATCGAAACCAATGGTGATCGGATAGTCATCCGTGTGGCGATTCGTGCCTTCTGGTTCCACGGTTTTCTCTTCGTTCTGGACAAAGTAATGGAACGGGTCAAAATTACCTTGGTTGCTGATGAGGACCTCGAATTTTGTTTTCAAGACGTTCCAACCCTCCCGTTCGATGAGGAATCGATAGGTGCCCGGTTTCAGGCTATAGCGGATTGTTTTCTTTCCGTTCCCTTGATCAAACGAGATGACCTTGGCGGTATCGGTTGCGAAGGACTTGCGGGCGCCAGGATTGAGAACATTTTCATCCCCATCAATTCGGAAATGGACTTTCGTCTGTGTAGGATTCACAATCAGAATCCCGCCACGGACAAGTTGGGAACGGTCGTGGGGCAGGGGAATGCGATCGGCGATTCGGTTGCCAAGCGCCTCGGCAACATACCCTGGTTCCATGTGAAATACACCCTGGCCGCCCGTGCCGACCACGACGGTTTGGGGATTGATGACGACAACACTTTGATTTGGCAGCTGCGGGTGATAGACAATATTGACGAGGCCTGTTGGGAGTGGCACGAGCTGGCCGGGTGTGCCTGATGCATTCAACTTTCCATATTGGCCTGGTTGACCATCGGAACCGGAACCTTCCGACGGATTTTCTGGATATTGATCATTTTCTTGACCGGATAGAACAGATGCCAGGAGCTGTTCCGGCTTTCTGGAATCATTCGGACTGGAATCATGATCCGGAATCAAATCCCGGCTTGGTTTTCCATACCGGTTTGGTTTACCATAGCGGCCTGGTTGACCGCCTTGAGCCGGGCGATCGTCATCGAATCCGGTGATTGCCAAATGGATTCGCACTTCCTGTTCTAGTTGGTAGACCAGATCATCGGCACCGCAGCAGTTTTCTTCAGTAGGTTTGTTCGTTCGGACCGAGTCGTAGTGCATGCTATCTGCCAATACACGCACATCGTCCGACGACAGCGATCCCCGGGCGATGGCCAGGCGTATTTTGACTAGCAGGTCTCTTGCTGGAGTTGGGCCAAATGGCACCCAACAACAGGGGAGGGCATTCATCCAAAGTTGCTGAGCTCTCTTATGGTCGCCGTCGTCTAAGGCATCGACGATTTCAATTTGAGTTTTCGGCGGGACCTTCTTGGTCACCATCAATTGCACGAGTTGCTCCCGGTCAAATTGCGTGGCCGGCAGCTTGCTTTCCAGGTTTTTTGCCAACGTCTCGAGCCGATCCTGAAAGAAGGCATCCGCACGTTCCATCTCCTCTTCGGTGATCAACCGGCCCTCGACGACCAAGACGTTTTGATGATTGGCCGCTGGGAACTGATTGGAAATCACTTGGACTGGCAAATCATTGACCTGGGGTTGGGGGGCCGTTGGGACGGGTGCCATTTCGGCCGGCTTGGTGATCCTATTCGGTTGGACTGGGATGGGATTGTGTGGGATTGTCTCAAGTTCCGGCTGGACGGATTGCCATGAATCCTGCCTCTCGAAATCATTCTGGTACCGCAGCTGGTCCCGATGCGGTTCCAGCATTTGCCAGGTCCGTTGGACATCACGGATGTTCGGGCTGACCCGGCCGCCAGAGTGCCCGCCGGCGACACCGATACTTAGACTTCCCCCACCCAAACCAAAGCTCAGGCCCCCGCCACGGCTACCGCCCAGTTGGACACCAAATCCCCCACCACCTCGGCTAGGGAGACTCCCCATGCCACCCATGCCACCCCCTCGGCCGGATGTCGCGATGCTCGCATTCCCTCCCAGAAGGCCTGAATTCGCGAAGGATTCATGGGGTGCAAGCAACATGGCGGTTATGGTCAAAACGACGGTTGGGATGAGTATGCGATGCATTGGGATAGCTCCAAAGGGCGGGACATCGTGTGTCAGACAGGCCCTTCCATATTCATGTTCGAAAGGCCCGAAAGTGCCTGGATCCGGCTTCTTGAGGTCGAATTCAGTCACTTATTGAATGCCGAAACGTTCCTTTTTCCCGACAGGGCCGTTGAAGAATTCCGCCCAGGAAGGACGAAAGGGCTCTAATAAAACGCCGGGGAGATCTTTGAAAAGGGCCGGTGGCCCGGTCAGGAGACCGGCCACAACGTGTTGGGCCCTGTGGCCCGGTCAGGAGACCGGCCACAACACTGTGAACCGTTTCTTAGGGCCGGAGGTAGAATGGTCCGGCCAGGTCACTGACCAGGATCGGTGTCTGCGTGGTGCCGGGGAACTTCTTTTCCACATACGCGGCGACACTGGATTTCAGTTCTGCATATGCCGCATCCAGTGTCACGGGTTCATTCCCCTGATTCATATGTTCCACCAGGAAGTAAGTCATCGTGCTCAGGTCGCCTTCCTTTCGCTCGAAAGAGACTTGGCTGGCACACGACGAGGCCAACATCGCTGTATCTCGCTGGCCGATATCCTTGATGCGGCCCAATTCGCTGTCGAGGAAGTCGAATGGTTCGTTGGAATCCTTGGCGGGAATTCTGTTGGAATCGCGCCCTATGGACTTCTCCTGGGATGCCAGGCCACCGCTATGACATGTATCCAGCAGGACCACAACACGCCGGCCGTCCAGTTCCTGAATCCAGCGTCCGAAGGTATCGTCCAGGACCATGGTGCTGCGTATTGCCTGCAGGTCATCGAGCCGGCCGTTGTGGGGGACGAGGTATTCGTCAAAACCATCGGATTCGTCACCTCCATCGTCCGCGCATTGCGAACCGTGCCCGGACCAGTAGATGATCACACTATCGCCCGGCCGGGTTGCGGCAGGGACCTGCTGGCGGAGGACATGTTCGATGTTCTGCCGAGTTGCCTGCTCGTCAAGAAGAATCCAGCCTTGCCCGACCTGGGCACGTTCCTTCATCACTTGTGCCATCACCGTCGCGTCGTTCGCGCAAACCGACAAATCTCGGATCCGTTCGTCCGCGTATTGGCTAATCCCAATAAACACACCGACACGGCGGGGCGGATCGTTCAATGCCATGGCGACACGGCCAGATACCCTGGAAATATTTGCCGGATCGGTCGGATTGTCATTCGGACTGTTCGGTGGTAATTCACCGATGGGCTGCGCGCTGGATGCCACCGTCGGAAGAGGATCTTGCGTCACAATTTTCACATGATGTTCAGCCCAGTCGGCGTTATTGGTCTCTTCTACATAGACAGCACGAATGCCAGACAAACGGGCTTGCGTGTTTTCATCTGTCATGAATCGCCCCAGAGTCACCGCATCGAGGGGCGACTTTGAGACGATCGCCTTGAGAACTTCCTGGCCATACGGTGGACCGATCCGCAGCCGGAAATTGGACGTCCCTTCCGATTCCGGTTGGGGCACGACGACAGGGCATTTGGCGGCGATTTTGTTCTCCTGGCCAAACGCGTTCGGGAACAAACAACTCACGTTACCGCCCGCGTCACAGTACAAGAGATAGAGGTACCCATCCTGGGCGGAAACAACCCGTACCCTCATGGCATCGCCACCAGTATACGTTCGATCGGGCCGATCCACATCGACGCGTACCAGAAAGGAGGGATGATCGTTGCGGACCTCATCGGTGACAACTCGCCATCCATCACCCCCAGTTTCCACCCCGTTCAATCGGCCGCCCAGAAATGCCATCATCATGGCGATCGCGATCATCCCGCATTTTGTTAAGGTTCTATACATTGTTCTATTCCCTATGGTGCGAAGCTAAAAAACCAAGTCATTGGATCTCATGGCTTCGATTCACTTTTTGGACCGACATAGTATGTGATTTCATCTTGCGCGAAGCTGGCGAGGATCTGCTTCACATCAATGCGATCGAAACGTTCTGCCTCGAGCTGTTTGCTCTGGACATAGTCCATCAGCAGTTCCCTGATTTGCCGTGCCTGCATTGGCAGGAACCGAAATGCATAACCCTGCCAAGTGCCTGGTCGCTCGACGGTGCGGCCAGCTGGTTTTTGGCTTTCTTGTTCCGCCAAGCTTCCGGCAGGATCCAGGGCATCCGCTGATCCGATGGGAGCCCGCCGGTCCAAGCCGGTTAGAATCAGTGGGCGTTGTGAGACGAGGACCTTGATCCGGTGGTTCCCGTAGGGTGTCAGCATTGAAAAATTGCCTTGCGGCCCGCTGGGGACATGAAAGGGGACGCCCGCTTCGATTCGGTTGTCTTCCCCTGGGGCGGGGTGCAGGAGGGCCAGATCTCCTGCGGGTGACACGTGCAGTACGTAGAGGTACCCCGCACGTTCCGAGGTCCCTGTCACGAAACTACGTTCGCCAGCCAGGTAGTGAACTTTCCCGAATTCCGACAAGCGGGCGTCAAGCCCGAAATGGGATGTCTTCTCGGCAATGGCCGCGATCAGCTGCATCGGGCTGATGGCCAGCGGAATCGCAGGATCGATCTTGGATCCGATGCCAGGCTCGCCATCCTGCCGAATCCAGGCCTGGACGGGCAACCTCCCGGTGTCCGGAATGTAGTCTTCTCGATGGGTCGCCGTTTCCATCTGGTTGAGTTCCGGCCCGGCAGGTTGCCTCGGATCGATCGTTTCCAATGGATTCTGGTCCGTTGGGTGCTTTCTATCTTTCCTTGTGTCTTCTTTTCCCGGCTGATTGATCTCCGTTTTTCCTGAGGAATCCCCCGTTGGATTGCCTGTCATTACATGGAGTCCCTCAGCCGGATCAGGAGTCGAAGGCTGGCCATGTGGCGTGCTCTGGTTGATAAGTTGTTTGAGTGTTTCATATTGGATTTCTGGATTTTCAGCTACGGCGACATACGGATACCAGGCGAAGTCGGGATGGTTCCAGGCACTTTGGCCGGTCCACCGTCCGCTTCCAAGGACGACCGCGCCGTTGAGCATTTGGAAGACGAAGGTATAGGTCTGCAGATAGGGCACGGTACCGACAAATTCGGGTGGTACAGCATCATCGGCGGCCCAAAGTTTGAGTTCTCCCGAATACCATCCCCCACCTCTAGCGTCGGGATCATAGTCAATCCGATAGGCAAAGACAGGGTAGTTCCACACTTCCTCTCCGGCTTCCAGATCCATCACGATGGGGAGTCGATGTTCTTTCAGGAACATTTTCAAGAGCCGCCACAACATATCGGGAGCCATGTCGTGGATATCTTCGCTCCCTTCGCCATCTCCGTACCGTTCTCCATAGTTGTTGGCCACATCATAAGCGTGACTGACGGAATACCATCCTTTTTGATCCCCAATATTCAGCAGTGCCGACCCCCGGCCATCCAATCCACTGGCCCGCCGTTGGAGCGAGGGTTCTTTTTCCATGATGGCCGCCGCGGCCCAACCATGGCAGTAACCGTGCCATTCCGACACCTGCGGACCCGGTGGATTGTGCTCCAGTTCCCAGCGGAAGGCGCGTTTGCCAGTCAATGTATCGTATTTCTGCAAAGGCCCTAAGAGTTCCCCCTTGGCGATTGGCCACCAGTACCCGGACCACGGGATATGTCGGGCTATTCCCTCGTCAACGGCTGCAAAGACCAGCGACGGGCCGGCGATCATGCCGAGCGAAATCACAAGTAGCAGGTTCCACCTCATGGCTGGCTCTCCTGGCTGGTCGAGTCGTTGGCACGGTTCGACGAATCGTCGAGAATTTCAGTCCCTGATATGCTGGCATCCCGCGCAGATGTTGTCAGTCTGTTTGGGTAGCCATCCTGCCGCGTTATTCGCCCTCGGCTTATAGACACCAGGCGGCTCATCGTGGAACCGTTATCGCAAAAGATTGGCCAGGGGGATTCGGCTTGCCAGAGCTGGCGGACCTCCTGACCATGCGATTTCAGCACCACTTCGGTCACCGGCCTGGCCATCATGCCCTTCGTAAACGAATCACCCAGAATCGATTTCGTGAACGGTTCGTCGAGTAACACATGGACCTGCTCAGGTGAGAGGACCGCGATCCGCTGTTCCACCTGGTGAGCAAACCCGATATCGCCGATCGATTTCCGTTCGATGGGGCCAAAGTCCGACCGATATGTGAAGATTTCTAGCCCCTTTGCCTTGCCCGATAGGAAAACGGGTGTATCGACCGGCAGGGCAGTCAGGGGCCCGAGGACCGGAGCCGTTTGCCCGGATGCGAATGCGTACCGGACAGTCATCTCCTCAAATCCATGCGGCACGGGAACTTGGGTGGTGATCTGTCGCAGCGCGAATGACCGACAGTCGATCCAGAGCACCGATTCTGGCTGGTTCCCAACCGCTTGGCATTGGACCTCTATCCGATGGCAGGTGTGACCATCCAGTTCCTCAGGCCCCACCATAATGAATTGCCACGGGATGGGCCGAGAACTTGGTTTTATCGTGAGGCCAAATCGGCTTTGCACGGGCCGGCTCACCGTCTCAACGGTCCAGCGATCACCCAAATTCCAATGGGGGATGGGTAACTCGATCCCTGGATCCACCGAAAAGGGATCTGGCTCATGCCCACGGGCCGGCAGTTCCGCCATCACCGGAAGGATCAGAAAGAGGATCGGCGGGAGGGCGCCGAACAGCTGCTGGCAAGCGTGGATTCGCATCCGATCACTCCTTCATTAAGGGCCGAGGATTACCAGTCCAAGTTCTGGTCCAAATAGAACATGCCCTTTTCATGAACGAAGCCGACACGCCCCACAGCCAACGGCTGTGACTAAGAGCCTATCCAAAAACAACTCCCCTCGCCCCGCTTGCGGGGAGAGGGGATGGAGGTGAGGGGCAATTCATGGTTGACTCGGAGCCAATCTCCGTGCCTTTGTGGCTCCGTGAGAGAAATAAGATCGAACCAGGCGTTGCCCGCGAGCGGGCGGTATCGCCGGTATTGGAATCAACATCACACGCGCCCGCCGCGTGAACTTGGACGTTCGGCATCCGGCAAAAGACAAGGCCTTACCAGTGCCAGCCGGAAGCAATGTCGGCCAGGGTCACATCCCCATCGTCGCGGCCGCCATATTTGAGCCACACCAATGGATCAATATCGTACTCGATGCTTTGCACGGAACCGTCGACCAAGACAATGTGGATCCCTCCGGGATGCGCGCTGCCAAATCGCCAAGAATAACCGGCATCACCGACACCGATCCGGTCCTGTTCCGGTAGTGCCACATCCCGAATACTGATGTCAACCGTGTAGCCGTTCATATCCCGGTCATGCCCGACGAAGATGTTCTGGTCATCGGCCGGATCGTTGCCATCGGTATACCAATCCGGGTTGATATATTTCTCGCCGACCATCATGGTTTTACTCGTACCATCAATAATTTGCCCCAGCCTGATTTCGCTTTTGGCGTGGGTGACACCGTTTTGCTGGGTTTGAAAGTTCCATGCTAAACCGGATGCGATGGTCGAACCGGCAGCGCCCCCATCCGGCTCGTGGCAATAGATACTGCCGCTATTGGCTTGATAGTCGCTGCGGGCCACGTTGCATGAACCTGCTCTACAGGAGCGGAGATTTTCGGCTAGATCTCCATTGCGGACCAATGGGTAGGCAAGGGATTCTCGTCGGCTGGGGCAGTTGAATACCTGAATCGGTGTCCCAACGGCGATCAGCATGGCCTGTTCCTTGGCGGCCGCCGCCATGCCGGTACCGAGATCTCGAAGGCCCGTCTCTTCCAGGAACGGGAGAATGTTGTAGCCCCATCCGCCGGGTTGTTTCTCGCCCACCCCTTGATCCGGATCTCCTTGCCAACGCCAAGTCCAGCCGCTGGATGGTAAAAACTTATGCGCGCTTTCGTGATTCAACCAGGCCAAGCCGATATTTTTGAGGTGGTTCCGGCACTGCGTCCGGCGGGCCGCTTCGCGAGCGGCCTGCACCGCCGGCAATAACAGAGCCACCAGAATCCCAATGATCGCGATCACGACCAGCAATTCCACGAGTGTGAAACCTTTTATGCGATGTTTCATGATAACTACCTGTTCTAATCCAACCACTGGGATATTTGATGATGTGATAAGAAAAAAGGGCTGCGAATCGGCGGTTGATTTCCCCACTATTTGCTTTCGAGCTGGAAAACGGGCATCTGAGCGCCATAGCCTGCCCGGGCAGGCGCCAGGTCAAGACCTAAAGTAGTGTTGTCATTATACCTGGGCGGAATGGGCCGGTCGGGATGTGTAATTTTGACACGGTAAATCCCCGGACGAACGCCTTTCATGTCTTCAATCTCCATCGCCGGCCTGGCCGTGCCATCCTGACGCGTGGTATCACTCGCGGACTCCAAGACACCTTCTAAGAAAGGTTCCGGCTCGAGTGTTACTCTTGCTCCAGCGAGCGGCTGACGATCCAGCAATACTGTCACCGAAATGAGTTGAATGCCCAACTTGCTGCTTTCAAAGAGCGCGATGTGGTCGCGGATTTCGTCGCGGCTCAGTTTGCCATCGCCATTGACGTCGGGACTTTGTTCTTTGGCTTTGGCAACCGCTGACTGCAAGCCGGGAGTTGCCACCAGCTCTTGCGAATCCAGAATGTTATCGCCATTTTTGTCAAATAGCTTGATGGCGGAGTCGGCCATCGCCTCGGGCTTCCATTCGGGGGGGGCAATAGGCGTAGGACCACCACAGCCAATCAGTGACACTGCGAACAGAATCGCTCCCGTTGCAAAGCCACGGGTAGCAGAACGGATTCCGCTATCGAATCGATTTCCCAACATAAGAAGATATTTGATGAGATCTAGAGGACTACTTTCCGCGTACCCCTATGATAATGATTTTCTCCAAAATGTCAAAGGGAAAGTCGCCTTTCAGGGGGACTCGGGAACAACTTCTTGAGGATCGGAGTTCGCGCGTCTTCGAGCCGAATCTCCTATCCTGTGTTCGACACATGGGAAGAACAGACCCTCAACGATCGACCCCGATGTCCGGTTTCTTCTTCAGGATTGCTTGAATTGCTTGCTCGCTGATCTTCGTTCCTTGGATTGTCAAATGGCTGAGATTCTCGAGTTGAGCCAGTGTATCGGCCGCCGCATCCGACAGGTTCAGCCCACTGGCGACCAACCACTCCAGATGGATGAGTCCCGAAATCTCGGAAAGGTCGCCGGAAATTCGAGTATTTGCGATGTTTAAGATCTTGACACTCTTGAGTTTACCTATTTCCTTCAGACCCTGGTTGCCGACGTTGGTTCCGTAGAGCGTCAGGTTGATGATATTGCCAAGGCCCGTCAGATGCTTCATTCCCTCGTCAGTGACATTGGTTTCGGTCACGGTTAACCCAATCAAGCTATCCAACTGCCCGATGATCGCAAGATGGTCATCATCCAGTGGTGCGCCGCGGGCATCGATATTCTTCAGTTTCCCAAACGCTGGAAGTTGTGCCACAACCGTATCGAGATTCTCCTTATTTTTCACCATGGAAAGATTGATCGAGTGGACTGGTTGGTCCTGCGCACCGGGCGTGATAAAGGCCCCCAGAGCCGCGATTTTGGAGCGTGCTTCGGCTTCGGACGCGTCATTCCGCGTGGACCACCAAATGCCCGCGATCGCGGCAAGCACAAGGATCACAAGGGCCATGCCGGCAAGGCCAGCCGTGTTTCCTCGCGATCCAACCGTCATTCCCAATGAATTGGCTTCGCCAGCCGTCGGTTCGTCGGCCATCAATGTCTCCTTATCAAACTTTCACAGCGGGATTTAAGTTGCCTACATATTCCATGTGGTTCATCCAAGCAAAGACTTTGAGGGTTCGGGCGTCGCCGGAATCACCGCAAAACAGGACGGGGTGCGTCCCGGGATAGATATCACAGACGTCGTCGACGCGATCGATGTCCACCAAGACCCGAGTGGCGCAGCCGCCAACCGGCGGGCATGTAGGCGACATGACAACGCGTCCGGTCCAGCAGCAGAGTTTCTTCTTTTGGCTGTAGTACTTGGCCAGGAAAACGGGTTCTTCGGGTGTCCATGACACGTCGACGGCCGGTGTCTTGGGTGCTTGATGGAAAAAGGGGCGGATCATGTAGGGTTGCGACGGGCCATCGGGGCCATGGAGATTCCAGGCACACGTACAATGCGAGCCGAAATAATGATTCTCGCTGGTGTCGAATTCGGGATTGTGCATGAAACCGGCGCGATCCCAAAGCCAGCGGCCAATCATCTGGGTCAGCGTTCCATCCAAGTGATTTTCACAGCCGCAGGGTACGAGATCTCCGTTGTTGATGGCGAAGCTAATACACGGCTTGCGGTCCTTGAGGAACAGGCACTCGATCGTAATCGCATCCGCGCCGTACCGCCGCATCATCCCCGCGACCGTGCGATGGGCGCGGATCGCATCCATGATGTACGCATCGGTCACGTCCATGATCTTCGTCGCTTGCTCTTGGATCCGCTTCGCCAGCGCGGTCATTTCAGTATCCGGTTGGATGGAATCGAACAAGCGATTGTACTCTTCGGC
>JAFGFZ010000291.1 GCA_016930815.1 Pirellulales bacterium
GCAAGGTTCTATCAGAAACTGGGGGCATCGGCGATCACAACCAACCGGCCGGACTGGATCCGTCAGCACCTTGGGATGACGGATAAGAACGAGTAAAAGAGCTGCTATCTTATAAGTATCTATTTTCTGGCCATCACAGAGGGACCGCCTATGGCGATCCAACAACTCACCGAAGAACAGGTTCGCGATTGGTCGGTTGAGGAAAAAGACCGCTGGTGGCTTGAAAATGTCTTCCGTGGCAATATGCCCCAGCTGACGGTGCGGTCGGCGATCACCGGGATGTTGATCGGGGGGATCCTCTCGCTGACGAATCTTTATATCGGCATGCGCACCGGCTGGACGCTCGGTGTTGGCATCACCTCGGTGATTCTGGCCTTTACGGCCTTCAAAATCATGCATTCGATTGGGCTCGCCAAGGAATTCACGATTCTCGAGAACAACTGCATGCAGTCGATCGCGACGGCGGCGGGGTACATGACATCGCCTCTCATTGCGAGCCTGGCTGCCTATATGATGATCACGAACACGGTGATTCCCATATTATCGACGATCATGTGGATGATCTCGATCTCCGTGCTTGGAGTTCTGTTTGCTTTTCCACTCAAGCGGCGTTTTATCAACGATGAGCAGCATCCCTTCCCGGAAGGGCGTGCCGCGGGCGTTGTCATGGACGCGCTGCATACTTCGGATTCTGGATCGGGACTCTTCAAGGGGAAAATACTTATCTTTTTTGGATTCCTTTCCGCCGCGATCGAGTTCTTCAAACAAAAAGGAATTCTCGAAGATCTGCATGCCAAGTTCTTAGCGCTTCCAGAGGCACTCGAAGAGATCCTTTTCCATTGGATTCACGTGGTTTTCAACTGGAAAGTGGAACCTTCGATTTGGGGCACGAAGACCTCCGAGTTAACAGTCAGTTTCGAACCCGATCACGTCATGATGGCAGCCGGTGGCTTGATGGGAATTCGCACCGGTGTTTCATTGCTTATCGGGGCCGTCATCAATTATTGCATCGTGGCGCCCTGGATGATTCAATATGGAGATATCTATGGCGTTGTAGGCGATGCCGGTGAGTTGACGTATGGTTTCAAGCAGATCACGACCTGGGCCCTGTGGGGTGGCGTGGCGATGATGACCACGGCAAGCCTCTTTGCATTCGCAAGTAAACCGAAGATGATCCTGAGCGCGTTTCGTGGCGTATTCGGGAAAAGTAAGCGGACGGAAGAAGACTGCCTGCGCCACATCGAGTTACCGATGGTTGTCTTTGTTGTTGGGATCCCCATTGTGGGTTCGATCGTGGTCGTTCTGGCACATGTCTTCTTCGAAGTGGATATTTGGCTTGGAATTCTCGCGGTCCCGTTGGTGTTTGTTTTCACAATCATCGCCGCCCACTCCACCGCACTGACCGCGATCACTCCGACGGGCGCGCTCGGAAAACTGACCCAATTGACGTATGCCGGGCTCTCCAAGAGCATGACAACGAATATCATGACGGCCAGTATCACTGCCGAAGTTGCAGGGCACGCTTCGAATTTGATGATGGACATCAAACCGGGGTACATGCTGGGCGGGAAACCGCGGCATCAGGCCATGGGCCATGTCCTGGGTATCTTCGCCGGTGCCTTCACATCGGTGCCGGTTTTCTATTATGCGTTTCTCAAGGACAATCCGAATGGACTCATCACGGATCAGTATCCACAACCGGCGGCAACCATTTGGAAGGCCGTGGCGGAGATCCTGACCCGGGGCCTGTCGGAGCTTCCAACAACCGCCGTCTGGGCCGCTATCCTTGGCGCCTTGGTTGGGATCCTTTTCGAGGCAATCAAGCTGGTCACCAAGGGGCGTTTTCCTATCTCCGCGGTCGGGATGGGTCTTGCATTCGTGATCCCATTTACGACCTGCTTCGCCATGTTCCTCGGTTCCTTCTTTTTCTGGCTGGCAGGCAGATTGTGGAAGCGGGAAGGTTCTTTCCTGAAACGGCTCTTTGTCGATAATCTCGAACCGGTCTGTGCGGGTGTTATTGCCGGGGGTGCTCTGCTCGGAATCGCCTCCGCCATCTACATGGTTGCCAGTTCCTGAGTACTCAAGGTGTTCCACCCAATGGCAAGCCGTATCCAAAGAGACACAAGAATGATTGCTGGATTGGTAGGACTATTGATCCTAACGAGTGGCTGCCAAAAACGGCCAGCGACGAATCCCGACGAAGCCCTCGATTATGTCCGCAATGCGGTGGCTGGCGCCGAGGTTCGACGATTGGACCCGGATCCCCAAGCCTATATGGACAGAATTTTCCCAATTTACATGGAATGGAAAGCGGCAAATGCTCCAATCGAGGCACTTGCGAATGTGAAAGGATTATGGAAAAAGGAAAGTAATCAATGGCGTCAACGAGATAGGATCAAGAAAGTCCTTCAACAAATCAAAGAGTGGGTAGCTGATACAGCCGACCTTAAGGACAAGGATGCCAAAACACGCAAAAATTTACGCCAGGAATTAACCAAACAAATCAACAAGATTCCAGAGATCGCCCGATCCTCGGCCAATGAGTTTATTGCAAGGATCCGGGATGCAATGGACTGCCAGGCCCACGAAAAATGGCTTGCCCTAGTGGCGTCCGATTATAGCGCGCTATTCACGTTTGTTGACGATCACTTCGCGGATCTCGATCCGAAATCCGAAGGTCTTCGATTCCGATCGCCGGCCTATCAACGGCAGGCCGATGCGCTCTGGCAAACCGTATCGACGCGGCTTGTATCGCGCGCTGAAATGATTGTTGATCAGTACCAGACAAAATTCGATCGGGAACGAAAAAACGCATTGGCCCGGAAGAAGGCCCTTTACCAGCAGGACACCTCGAACGCAACGGATCTCCGTGAATTCCGGCGACTGGAAGTCCTCATTGCCTACTATGAACATCTCCGCCGGGAGGCGGAACTGGCTGCCCGAGATATCCGGCACACCGGGCGACTTGAAGGCGTATCTGTCTATTTTTCCAAATAGAGAAAACTCAATCGCCGAAAAAATGAACATAAGGAAACAGAGAAAACGAAGAAATAAATTCTCTGTTTCCTCCGTTTTCTTTGTTTCCTTATGTTTAAAATGGAAAGATACGCCAGACCGTGGTACATCGCCCTCGGACGAGCAAAGTTACCCCAAATTTTAA
>JAFGFZ010000292.1 GCA_016930815.1 Pirellulales bacterium
TAAGGGCCGGGGAGGGTCCTCCATTCTTACCCTCCCCGGCCGCTACCGCGTCCGACCCTCCCGCAAGCGGGAGGGTGATATGAATTTAAAAACACGTTCTTAGCCGAAGTCGTCAGAAATGGCCATTCATAACAACGTATCTTATTTTACCACGCAGGGCACGAAGAACGCGAAGGAATGATTGTCTATCCTACTGGATGAATCGTACTTCGTGTCCTTCGTGATCTTCGTGGTGCCCGTTTTAACCATTGATCGCCGCGCCAATTAAAAAAGCAGCCGGCACTGCACCAGACGCCTTCAGGATCCGACGTCTGGCACATGCCGGCTTGCAAATGGGAGGGTACGTTGAATAAGCGTATCAGGTATCGTTACCAGGATCCGGTCCGGGGCGGCTGCTATCCGATCCTTGATAACCCGAATCGGCGCCTCCGCTTTGGATTGGGGCAGGCAACGTATTATCCGAATAACCGCTATAATACGCGCCCGAATCGTCACAACTTGGCTGACAATCGGTCGGGCAATCCTCGACGCAGTAGTCGGGTGTGCAGGTCGTCACAACCGGTGGCGTGCAAATGGCGCCTCGATACCACCAATTCCGAGCACGGTTTCTGCAACCGGCGGAACCAACCACGAAAATCGCCAGGATCGTTAGGATCAGCATCTTCTTCATGATTTGCGTCTCCAAGAGCGCATAACAGGGAGCGGGATGCCTCGGGATCGCGCTCGAGGCCATGGACTGAGAAAGTCTACACCATAGGTTGCGATGTGCAAATACAACGGTGACTTTTTTTCGCGACTCTGTTCCGTGCGCGCTGGTGAAAAAATGCTACGTTATATTAATTACCAAGAGGGCCGGAACATGTGGAAGAGAATGCATCATTTGCGATCACGAAACGGGACTGCCTGGTTTTGGGCTGTCATGGCCTTCATGGCGATGAATTCACTTGCATTAATGGACATGCGGGCGGAAGGGTTGATGGCCGGGACCGCAGTTCAAGGTTTGCCATGTACCATCCAGTATGAAAACGGGATTCGGCCGCAGGACCAGATCTTTCTTGTCAGCACGCGTCAGCTAGGATGCCAGGGATGTGGCGCCGACATGTCGCGTCTTGCCTGCCAGATATACGATTCGCCCGAAGGCGGATGTTCACGCCAGTGGCGGTCCGTTCCATTGGATGCGTTCTATGCGGCCGATCATGCGGATATTCCGACGATTGTGTATGTTCATGGCAACCGGATCAGTCCTGGCGAGGATCAAGAACGTGGCTTCATGGTCTACCGGGCGTTGATGCAACATAGCCAAAGTGACGCACCGATTCGGTTCTTGATTTTCTCGTGGCCGACCACGGAGGGCCGACGGCCACTCAAGGATTTTCGCATCAAGGCGGATTTATCGGATCAGACGGCCCATCCGCTGGCATGGGTGATTGATCGGATTTCTCCGGATGTCCGGATCGCACTGGTCGGATACAGCTATGGCGCCCGTGTCATCAGCGGAGCACTCCACCTTTTAGGAGGAGGTATGCAATGTGGATGCGGGCTCAGCGAACGGATTCATCCGGTCCGGACACCCCTGCGTGTTGTCTATCTTGCTCCGGCGGTCAGTGACAGTTGGATGCTTCCCGGCTTCTGCCATGAAATGGCTTTATCCCAGGTGGACCATATGCTCTTAACGATCAATCCATGCGATCCAGCCATGAAGTATTTTCATATGAGCACCTATCGTTCGGAGCGAAGTCGCCGATGCCGGCCGATGGCCCTTGGAGCATATGGGGTCGCGAACCTCGCGTGGCTTGGAGAATCGGCGTCCCGTATTGAGCAGATGAATGTCTGCTGTGCCGTGGGCCGCGACCATCTCGAAGTCAGCTATCTGGCGGCCTGGAATTTTATGACGCAAGCGTGGGAAGTGGCATCGTTTCAGGATCTTGCCGATCAAGCCTGCCACTGATCATACTGGCCAACATGAACGAACCATCCCATTTCTTGAACGGCCAATGGGTGAACCGTGTCTCGTTGGCGCTGGATATCGAGGATCTCGGAGTCCTGCAGGGAGTTGCCGTAAGCGAGCGATTGAGAACATTTCGGGGCCAGGTGTTTCGACTCGCCGATCATCTGCAGCGGCTCCATCATTCGCTTGAAATCATCGGAATCGATCCCGATGCCATTTGCCGCCAAATAGAATCGATCCTGCCGGAGGTCATTGCTCGCAATCTGCGGGGGATGGACGCGGATGACGATCTTTCAATCGCTCTATTTGTAACACCCGGGAAAACGGTGCCTGATAGGCAGCCGATCGATGGCCGGGCTGATCAACCGACAGTTTGTATTTCGGCTCGGCCGATTCCATTTGCCGACTGGGCGGACAAGTACACGCATGGAGAGCATCTGGTGGTCAGTGATGTCCGCCAAATTCCAGCGAACTGCTGGCCACCGGAACTGAAATGCCGGAGCCGGATGCACTATTACCTGGCCGATCGCCAGGCCCGCAAACGCGACTCGGCGGCACGGGCCTTGCTCCTGGATGGCAACGGCTTTGTCGGCGAAACTTCCACGGCGAATGTGATTCTTGTCGTGAAGGATGTCTTCGTATCACCCCGTATCGATAAGATTTTGCCAGGTGTTAGCCTGACCATGGTCCGGGAACTGGCCAGCCAAGAGGGGATCCCATTCACATTGCGCGATATCGAACCGGACGAAGTGGCGGTGGCCAATGAGGTCCTTCTAGTCAGCACATCCCCTTGCCTGCTCCCGGTGACGTCCTGCAATGGACAACCCATAGGCCAAGGCGTTCCAGGCCCCATCTTCAGCCGTCTCTTGGCTGCTTGGAGCCGGCAGGTTGGTGTTTCAATCGCCGATCAAGCCCGGCGTTTTGCCCGGCGCGTGTGGATCTGATCGATGTCTGCCACCTGCATTCGTCGTCGATCGCTCCGCGATCGAAACGTATTGTTTGCAGAGCAAACAACGACTCTCCGGCCCGGCGATTTTCTCAAATCAATCTCTAAGTCCGGTTGCGCCTGTTGGTAGGATTTTACCAATTGCAAAGTCTGGGTATGGGTTAAAACGCTCATCACCAATTCAATTTCCTATTGCCAATGAGAGGTCAATGGATCGGCGGTTTATTTTCCGGGATGGCAAATGTGGTGCAACCAATTAATGAACATGGTCCCGGGTATGCTAATTTTTAACCGATACGAGTCGTGTTCCCCATGATCCCGACTTCCATGATGGGATTGCATCTTTGATGGAGCTTTTCTCCAGGAGTGTATTGCCGTGAAGAACTGGCTGCTGATCCATAGAAAATCGCGTCATGCGGTGTTTGTTATCATTACGGCACTCTTCTTGATCCTGATGGTCGGAATGATTGCATTCGCGGTGGATATTGGCTATATCGTCCTCGTCCGGACCCAGTTGCAGATTGCCGCCGATGCATCCGCCATGGCCGCTGCCTCGGTGATGAACGAAGGGCAGGCAGTCGCAATTCAAGTTGCGAAACAATACGCGCTCCAACATATGGCTTCCGGTACGTCAGTCAAGTTGGCGGACACGGACATTGAGTTTGGGATCTGGGATATCACTACCCGAACCTTCACACCAGCGGAAGATGATTCGTCGGGCAATTCGGTGCGGGTGACGGCTCGCCGGGATGACACGAATGCCGACGGGAAGTCTCCGCTTTTCTTTGCCCGCGTTTTCGGGCAAGACCGGTTTCCAATGCAGGCTTCCGCCGTCGCGATGGCCAATCCGCGTGACATTGCATTTGTCATCGATCTTTCCGGATCGATGAACGACGACACGGAACCGGCCTGGGCGACCGATGCGATCAATACCAAGTTTGCATCCGAAGGGTATGGTTCTATTGGCAACACCCTGATGCAAGATGTCTATACGGACTTTGGTTGGGGTGAATATCCGGGAGTTCTGGAATACATCGGTGCTCCGCTTGGAGTGGCCGCTGATTCGTATGCCTATGCGGAAATGACGAAAGATAATGGGCCTCTGACGGATCCGAGTATTCCGGATGCCTATCGGATTATTTCGGGAACAATCCAAACGGTGACGAGCGAGACGGGTGAAGAGGTGACATCGTATCTTGCCGGGGATAGCGAAGCCACACGGAAATCGAAGGCGTACCGGTGGATGATCGATTATCAGATTGCGAATGTCATGCCGCAGGCGAAACCGGCACCGGACAGCAGCATCAACTACAGTTACTGGGAGAAATATCTGGATTACATAGTATATTCCCGATATATCAGTTACCTTCCACCTTGGGAGCCACCCCCTCCTCCTCCGCCTCCTCCCGTGGAAGATCCAACGCCTCCTCCTCCGCCTCCACCACCCCCGGAAGATCCTCCAACAGAGCCGCCCCCGACGCCGCCAGCGATTGGCTGGTATCGATCGGGAGTGCCGGAAGGGCATTCCTCTGTTTGGAGCAAGCGGCTCGTGAATCGTGAATCTTTCGGAATCCAATCCCCGTGGCGGAACGATCCGTTTTCCATCGCCTTGGGTAGTGTTTGGAATATCAGCGTGCTGCCGCAATTGCTCTTGAGTTCGACGGATCCAAAGGGAACGCCTCCCTATCGGCGTTACACAATACCGCCGAGTCAAGATGGTGATCGGATCTACAAGTTCAATAATCCGAATCAATACACATTTCCAGGAGTCAGCACTTCCGTCCCGTACGGCTATCGGAACAAGATCGGATACCGGACGTATGCCAACTTCCTGATGGACCACGGCCGCAACTTGAAACCGAATGGCACGGAATACACGCCGATCTCGCAATTCAGCCCCGACTGCCCTTTCCATTCGGAAGGGACGCCAGGCGGTACGTTCTCATTTCCACCGCGGAGCCAGCCGATGCATGCGGCGCGCCGCGCGGTGATTGCCGCCATTGCGTATATCGACACGAAAAACTACTTCATCCCGGACCTGAACCATCGCGACTGGGTTTCGATTATTGCGTACGATTCCTTGGATGGCACTGGGCCGGAGCTCAAGCGATCTTTAACGGGCGACTACTATGCGGCCATGCTTGCCTCAACGACCCTCCAGGCCGTTGGGGATAAGGGCGCTTCGACGGCCACCGATGCCGGCCTTGCCCTCGCTCAACAACATATCCGGCCAGCCAGTCAGGGAGGCCAGGGTCGCAATAACACGAATAAGGTGGTTGTATTACTGACCGATGGTGTGCCGAACAGCTGCCAGTCAGCAACGGAAGAGATTAATGCGTACATAACCAATCATACCGATCCCGATTTCTATGATACCGGATATTACTGGCTCAACGCGTCCCTGATGAAGACGCATGACATGGAGGCCGATGAGTGGTTTGTCTACCCGGTAGGTACTGGATTGGGCACGGACTACGACTTCATGGACCGGATGGCCCGGATGGGGAATACGGCAAATGAATCCGGGGAATGTCCCCGCGGCAGTGGGAATCCAGCCGAGTACGAGCAGCGGCTGATCGATATATTCCAGAACATCATCGATACACCGATGGTCCGCCTGGTGGAATAGAAGGCGCCTTGCATCGGCCGGGCCAGCGTCTAGAATAGCACGTATCGGCTAGCCAGGGCATTGCCCTGCGCGATCCCGCAATTCCGGAGAGGTGGCTGAGTGGTCGAAAGCGCCGGTTTGCTAAACCGGTGACCGGGTAACTCTGGTCCGCAGGTTCGAATCCTGTCCTCTCCGCTTGCCGGCCCATCGCGCCCGGTCCTTAGGCCGCTTTTCAACGCGTTTTTTTTGCATAGTGTTTCCAAAAATTGGTAAAATCGAGTATACTCGACTCGCTTGCCTGGATTGAAAAACAGGCGGGCTTCCCGGAATTCCACTTCCCTTTTGGAGTGATTCCGGGCTAGCTGGGAGCCGATCCGAAAACCGGTTTTCCTCACCCCGCTTGCGGGGAGAGAGAGCGGGGGTGAAGGGTTTTCGGAGAGATTCTAAGTTGTTGGGAAGAGTTGTTGGGGAGACACGGGTGTTGGAGGTTGGGCTTTGACGGACCAAAGTTCTGGTCTGTCATTCGTTATCAGCATTTTTTAAAAAAGTGCGTTTTATAAGACGCACCGCTTTTTCTATGTCTATAGTTGTTGGATCTTATGGATTCATGTCGTCATGATTCTAGTCATCTTATTCCGAGGAATGTAGTTATGTGTCGAGTCAATTTCCTCCATCGCCATCGCGGTTTCACACTGGTTGAATTGCTTGTCGTGATCGCAATTATTGGAATTCTTGTAGCCCTTCTGTTACCCGCGGTGCAGGCGGCCCGTGAGGCGGCACGCCGTTCCCATTGCATCAATAACCTGAAGCAGATGGCTCTCGGGATGCAGAATTTTCACGACGCGTATAAGAGGTTGCCGTCGGCCCATCAGATTGGCCTGGATTGGTATTCATCCTACAAGCGCGAAGAACCACCGGGTGGTATCCTCCCGGATGGCTATCCGGCGGAAGGACCGTTCTGGAGCTGGGCCATTCGAATCGCGCCGTTCATCGAAGAGAGTGGCATGTATGAGTCCGTGGACTTGGATGAATGGCCGTGGTGGCAGCTAGGGCCGGATGGATCGGACCTGTTGGCCTATCAGTGCCAGACTTTTATCTGCCCCTCGGATACCCGCGGGATGACCCTATGGACGGATGGAGTGAATAGCATCGCACTCACTTCCTACCTCGCCGTCGCAGGCCGGAACCAGTTTCAGGAGGCAGGTGGCCAGGACGGAATGATCTATGTCAATTCCGGGGTTCGAATCGGGTCCGTCACGGACGGTACAAGTCGGACCCTCTTGATAGGCGAGCGGCCGCCATCCAATACATCGCTGTATGGGTGGCAATGGGCCGGTGCCGGCGATGAACCCGACTTTGGCACAACGGACGTTGTTTTAGGCGTCCATGAAAGGCCGCTTACTCCAACGGCCAATCCGGACTACTACCGGCAAGGATATCTCGAAGATCCCCAAGATATCCACCGGTACCATTTCTGGAGCCTCCATGCCGGCGGCGGGCATTGGGCACTGGTTGACGGATCCGTGAAGTTTATTGAGTATTCCGCGGCCTCACCTCAGGATACGACCGGGAAAACGCCTCCTTCCATTGTCGAGGCGATGTCCACCCGGGCGTCCGAGGAAGTCGTCGATGAGCTGGACTAGAGTGTATTTCAAGTTTTGAGACAAAACTCAACGCGGCAGAGCCGCAACATTGTAGGCGGGTCTCTCCGAGACCCGCAATGCCACCTCATAACAGCATCTTACTCGGGAAGACTATACCATTCTCGGAAGTGGGCCATCGAGTCGCCTATTCCGGTACGTTTTCAGGTTGAAAGATATATCTATCGTCTGTCAATACGGAGGCCAATTGATGCTGCGTGGATTCTATGCGTTGCTGTTGTTGTTCGGATTGGCTTTGACTGGCTGCGCGAAATCCGAGCCGCCGGAGCCGGAGTATGTTCCAGATATCCCGCCAGGGCGGGGGAGTCAGCAAGCCGGAGACACGGCGGAAGGAAATCAGCGCGCGAAGGGCCCTGTTCCGGCACCGCCGAGGGGGAGAAGGTAAAACGAGTTTCTTTGGCGGGCGATACAACGAGCGATTAAAAACTCAAGGGGCGAGCGTCCAACGATGCTCGCCCCCGGTATAGGAAACCCTCAAGCGGTGCAAGAGGGGCAATCTTTTGTCGTGGTTCGCTCCTGCGAACCGAACGTTTGATGTTAGAACGTTTCGATCGCGGAGCGATCAACGACGGACGCGTATCGATCGCGGAGCGATCGACGACTATTCGTTTGGCATGGATCAATACATATCATCCATATCTCCGGCACCGGGGCCTGGTCCGCCACCCTTTTCCTCCTTCGGCATTTCGGCGATGAGGGCATCGCTCGTCAGGAGCAGGATGGCAACGCTCGCCGCATTTTGGAGCGCGGTGCGTGTCACTTTGGTCGGATCGATCACGCCGGCCTTGACGAGGTCTTCATACTCGCCGGTCGCGGCGTTGTAGCCGATCGGGCCCTTCGCTTCGGATACCTTTTCGCAGACGATCCCGCCATCTTGACCGGCGTTATTGGCGATTGCCGTCAGTGGGGAGCGGCAGGCTCGGCGGACAATGTCGTAGCCGA
>JAFGFZ010000035.1 GCA_016930815.1 Pirellulales bacterium
CAGATTTTCTATTTGAACCTGTAGGTTTTCCTCCGGATGGATCATGGAGATTCGATAGTGTTTCCAGATGCCGTGATTGACTTCTTTCTCTCGTTTTCGAATCCGTAGGCGAAGACCGTGTCCCGTGTTCTGAATTCCAACGGGGATCCGCTTTGTCTGGCCCCAATCCTTTTTCCGTTCATATTCTCGTGGAATTGCCTCCCGGAGCAGTTCGGTCAAGGAATCGGCCAATTGTTTCGTGGGATGGTCTGGTGGATAGCTAGCACTTGGAGTGGGGATTGGATCGGATGCGATGCTCGCACCGGCAATAGCCAGACTGGCCGCTAGCCCAAAGGCTGCCAGGGGCAAATGGGAGATATCGACGAGAAAGTGGCGCGGCTTCATACTGGTCTTACGAAATGTCACAAGCCGGCGTTCGATCTAGCCGAATCGACGCATTGCGTAAAGGGCAATCAGACGATGTACAAAACGGACGCGTTCCTTGCCGGAGATCTGGCCGACTGGGCCTGGCATCTGAAGTACGAACATTTATCGAGCGAAGCGATCGAGCGGGCGAAATTATTTTGGTATGACTCGCTCGGTTGCGCCCTGGGTGGCAGCCGCCAGGAGGACGCCGAGATCCTCCTGGCCCATCATCGGGCCATGCATCCGGCCGATTCTGGGCCGTGTACCCTTTTTGTCAGCGGGCAGAAGACGAATCCAGTCGACGCGACATTCCTGAACAGCCACATGATTCGAGTGCTGGACTACAACGATATCTATTGGAAAGCGGATCCGGTCCACCCGAGTGACCTGATCGCGGGTCCGCTTGCACTCTGCGAATATGCAAATCTTTCAGGCAGGGACCTGATTCTCGGCACGGTGATTGCCTATGAGATCGAAATGCGATTTGCCGAATGCGGCCGGCCCGGTATTCGCGAATATGGTTGGCATCATGCGACCTGGACCGGTTTTGCCGCACCGATTGCCGCGGGAAGGATCCTCGGGTTAACTCCCAAACAGATCGTCCATGCGGTCGGATGCAGCGCTAGTCGAACTGGATCACTCGGCGCCGTCACTGCCGGCAGGCTGACGCATATGAAGAACACGGTCGATCCTTGGGCATCCCGTTGCGGTGTGGAATCGGCCCTATGGGCCGCGCGGGATTACAGGGGCCCGGAACATATTTTGGATGGCAAGGAAGGTCTCTTCCATGTATTCGCTCATGCATCTTGCGATGGCAAGCTGTGCCAGTTCGATACGGATATCCTGACCGCGGACCTGCCCAAGTCCCCCAGTGATACTTATCGCATTTTAGCTTGTGGCATGAAGTCGTATCCGATGGAAGCCCTTTGCCATGCACCCCTGACGGCTTTGATGAAATGCGTCGCCCAGTACAACATTCGTTCCGAGGATGTCGCGGAAATTCAAGTTGAAGTTATTGCCCGAGCGGCCGATATTCTGGGCGATCCGAGCAAATACCGTCCGACGAGCAAAGAAACAGCCGATCATTCCCTGCCCTACGCATTGGCCGTCGGCCTCGTGGATGGAATGGTTACACCACTCCAGTTCCAACAGAGTCGAATTGACGATCCCACCCTCCCGGCCGTGATGGATAAGGTCCGAGTTTTCGCCAACAGGGAATTCGAATCTTTGTTTCCTGAATTCCAGCCGAGCCGGGTGACCCTGATCCTCCAAGATGGTACGCGCTACTCCAAACGCGTTGATGTCCCCAAAGGTGATCCTCGCGATCCAATGACACCGGAGGAGATTGGCGTCAAGTTCCGAGCGATCGGTAGTGATATCCTTGGTGAAGAACAATGCCGATCCATCGGAGAGAAGATATTGCAGATTGAAAGGGAACCGACGGTCGATGATCTGGTGCAACTCATGACATGCCAGGAATCCGCAACGGACCCGCATATTTCATAAAACGTAACCGTTCACAGGCCGCCGGGGACTGGCTTATTTTTCGGCCCGTTTTGGTCTTTCCGCGTTCGGGTTAATGTGTTTCGAGTTGGGCGCTTTGGGGCAATTCATCCAGGCTGGACAGGCCGAAGATACGGAGAAAGCGGGGGGTTGTCGAATAGAGTGGCCGGCGGGGCTCTGCCGCGGGCCGTTCCATTTTGAGGATCTGGCGGCGGACGAGTTGGGTTAAAAATCCGCCACTAGGGGCGCCGCGGAGCTGGTTCACGACATCGGCCGATACCGGCTGATTGTAGGCGACGATGGACAACACTTCGATCGCGCCACGGGAGAGACGGGCTTCGCGAATTCGGCCATGGAATTTATGCCGGATTCGATCGTATGCGTCGCGGAGTACCAACCGATAGCCGGCCCCTTCGCTGATGATGGTGTAGGGTGTTTTGTATTCGTCGTAGATCCCATTTAACTGGCGGACCAGGCCATCGACCTCTTCCGGTGTCACGCCTCGGATCAAGGATGCGACTTGGCGGTTCGATAAGGGTTCATTCACGGGATGACCGACGAAGAGCATGGCCTCGAGAATCGATCGCGGGTTCAGTGGTTGCTGGCTGGATGGATTGGTGGTGGTCTGTTGACATTTCGAGGGCTCTGGTTCGCCTTCGGTGCCGTGGGGCACGCGGCCATTGGTTCCAAGCATTTCGGCAAATGCAGCTCGCAGACGTTCGAGAGGTGACTTGCCGCCCGTGGTTTGGCTTTCGTGGCCAGGGATTGGATCGGTGTCCATGGGGATTTGCTATTGAAGAAGTGAAATGACAAAACGGAGGAGGGAGTTATTTTTCTCCGGTTTCCAATACAGCTAAGAACGCCTTTTGTGGAATATCTACCTGGCCAATCGATTTCATGCGTTTCTTGCCTTCTTTTTGTTTTGCCCACAGTTTGCGTTTTCTTGTGATATCGCCACCATAGCATTTGGCAGTCACATTTTTTCGCATGGCGGAGATTGTTTCACGGGCGATGATCCGGGAACCGATCGCGGCCTGCAGTGGGATTTCAAAGAGGTGGCGATCAATTGTTTTGCGGAGTTTTTTGATGATCGCCCGGCCGCGAGAATCGGCTTCCCGGCGGTCGCAGACGATGGATAACGCATCCACCCGTTCCCCTTTAATCAATATGTCCAGCCGCACCAGGTCGGCTGGAAAGTGCCCGATCAGTTCGTAGTCCATGGTGCCGTAACCGCGTGTCGCACTCTTCAACTTATCATGCATGTCATAGATGACATCAGCCAGGGCCAGATCATAGACAAGCATTGCACGGGTGGGTGAAAGATACTCCGTCCGCACATAGATGCCATGCCGATCGGTGCACAGTTTCATCACTGGGCCGATATATTCGGTTGGTAACACGAAGTTGATCCGCACGATGGGTTGCCGGAACTCTTCAATTTGACCCATATCCGGAACGCGAGTTGGTGTGTGTATTTCAAGTGTCCTGCCGTCTTTTGTATCAATCTCATACGTCACGTTCGGCGCCGTTTGGACCAGGTCGATATCGGCTTCTTGTTCAAGCCGCTGTTGGATGATTTCCATATGCAGAAGGCCAAGGAATCCACAGCGGAAACCGAATCCGAGCGCATCGCTCGTTTCCGGCTCGAATTCAAAACTGGGATCGTTGATTGCCAGCCGGGCGAGCGCGTCACGGAGCTCCTCGAAATCCTGCCCATCGGACGGATAGAGGCCGCAGAAAACCATCCGTTTTGGTTTCTTGTAGCCGGGTAGCGGCCGCCCGGTCCCTTGGGGGGAACTGATCGTATCGCCGATATGGACATGGCTGAGCGATTTGATGCCGCAGATGAGATACCCGACCTGGCCGGCGGAAAGCATATCACGGGCTATCCTACCAGGTCTGAATTGGCCCAGTTCTAAGACCTCGTAGGTTGTATTTGTTTGCAGGAATTTGATTCGCTGGCCTTTGGATATCGTCCCATTCATGAGTCGGATATACGTGATCGCCCCGCGAAATTCATCGTAATGCGAGTCAAAGACCATTGCCTGCAGAGGAGCTTGGGGATCTCCTTTCGGCGGTGGAATACGCGTGATAATGGCGTCCAAAATGGTTTCACAACCTTCACCCGTTTTCGCGCTACATCCCAAGACTTCGTCGGGATCGATGGCGAGCGACTGAACCATTTCCAGTTTGACCTCGTCCGGCCGTGCATGGGTCAGGTCAATCTTATTGATAACAGGTACGATGGTTAGCTCATGTTCCATGGCCGCGTAGGCATTGGCGACGGTCTGCGCCTCGACGCCTTGGAAGGCATCGACGAGTAGTACGGCCCCTTCGCAACAGGTGAGTGACCGGGAGACTTCATATTGGAAGTCAACGTGACCTGGGGTGTCGATCAGGTTCAGCTCGTAGGTTGATCCTCCATGGTCATGATACATGGCCACGGCCCGTGCTTTGATCGTGATTCCCCGCTGCCGTTCTAAGTCCATGTCATCGAGGAGCTGGGCCTTCATTTCCCGGAGGCTCACCGTACCGGTCCGTTCCATCAGACGATCGGCCAGCGTACTTTTGCCATGGTCGATATGCGCGATGATTGAGAAGTTGCGGATGAACTCAGGAGCTGGCATTGCGGGCGGAGTGCGTGGGGTGTTTCCGGAATGAGGTGGGAGAATTGTCTTCTAATTTGAGCTTGCGGTCTGCGCAGAGATTTCCTTGAGATGTTCTATCCGTGCCAGCCCTGCCGCGCCGATGTAGCCCGCGTCACCGCCAAGGGAAGCAAAATCAATGTGCAGTTTACCCTTGAGGGAACCGAGCGAGCGCCGATCGAATTCGTCGCGGACGGTTTGGATAAATGCACGGCCAAGGGGGCTTTCATTGCCGCCAAACGTCATTGCGCCGCCGAGGACGGCGCTTTCCGGATCGACTGTGTGGGCGAGTGATGCAATACCGACTCCGATGTACTGGGCCGTTTCAAGAACAATCTGGCGAGCCAGTTTGTCGTCTTTTTCAGCCTCCTGGGCGATCACAAGGGGTGTGAGTTCTTCACCTTTTTTGAGACGGGAGTTGATCGAACTCTTCTGGCCCGAATCGAGGGCGGCTTGAGCCCGTTTGATGACACCCCCCGCGCTGGCATAGGCTTCCAGGGAACCACGTTTCCTCGCGTTGTCTTCCATGGCATCGTCCCGGCAATCGATAATGATATGCCCGACTTCACCGCCACAGCTATGCTTGCCGACGATCAGGTCGCCCTCGACAATAATTCCGCCGCCGATTCCTGTTCCGAGTGTCAGCAGGATCATGCTCTTGTATTGCTTGCCGGTTCCAGCCCAGTATTCACCGTATGCGGCGGCGTTGGCATCGTTGGCAAAGGTGACTGGCCGGCCGCAGTGGTGGCTGAGCATGTCCCGGATTGGACAATGCCACCAGCCGGGCAGATTATGGGGTTCCAGCAACATGCCGTTGGGAACATCCATCGTGCCCGGTGCGGCAAGGCCCACCCGCGGAAATTCATCGTGTGCGATCCCGACGCGACGCACCATTTTGAGTACCGCGTCCGCCATGCGATAGGCCCCATCATCGGGCCCTTTTTCATCTTCGGTCGGCATCGAATGGTAGGCGACCGTCTGGCCCTCATTGTCGACCACGCCAATCTTGATGTTGGTTCCACCGACATCGACTCCAGCGAAAAAGGGGGCTTGAGCATCGTCCACAGGCAGGAACCGGCGATTCTTAGACATGGCAGTACCCTTGACTTCCTGGGCATGGAAAAGAGAGATATTCGACCCAATCGTCTAGTAGGCATAGGATACCATCCTGGACGTCCAAGAGATACCCGCCTTCGTGATCTTCCGCGATGTTGTCAGCGTGCCATCGACCGTAATTCGGTGGATGAAATATCTTCGCGAAAATCGATCTGGCAAACACCTTCACAGAGGGCACGGAGGCTCCGTGGCAGTTCCACGTCGTCGAGGAGACGGAAGGAGCCATTCACTTTGCGGCCGAATACGAGAAACCGGCAGCCCTGGGCGGCGATGGCTCCAATGGCTGCATCCCGTGCGGTAGTCTTGCCGCCATAATATGTTAAATCGGCGATCCGTTCGAGGGTGTCTACGCCGACAACAAAGGTGGCTCCAGGGAACAAGGCCGCTTTATCGGTGAATTGGGCAGCTTGAGTCAGGACGACGGGTATGTCCACCATCCCATGCAGGCGATCTGCAATTTCAATGTAATCCAGCGGTGGTTTGTCAACATTGGCAACCGAAAGCTCGAACCATAACGGTCCATGGATGCGATCCGCAGCGATCTCTGCCATACGGCGATGACCTGCATGAAATGGATTGAATGCACCAGGAAAGACGATCGCGGAAGGTTGGACGCGGGTTGCCAGGCCCAGATTGGGAGGCACTACCTGTTGGATCAAGATTTGGTCTCGAGCGCCGATTAGAAGTTCGGTCCATTCCAGTGGCGCGGTCTGTTCGTGGCGCACAATCTCTTCGCCGAATGCAAGGCACCATTCTCCAGGCATCCAGGGCGTTTCACCCGCATCCGTCGCGACTTGATGGCGGGTGGCTTGAGGGAATTCTGCTTCGACACCCACGGCTTCGGCAATCGCCTTCAACACCATCTCCGCGGCGAGTTGTTCTTCACCGATGCGGCCTCGGGCGATTTGCTTGGGTTCCATGGATTCAACAACAGTTCTCTCTGCCGACTGCCATGCGACGTGCACACGATGCGGGCCGCGCTTCGGCCGATTACTGGCAAGGCTTGCGGTGCAGCCGATGCCGATCAGGATATGGGGATCGACGTCCGGGGCCAGGTGTCGGGCTCGATGGAACGCTGCCATGGCCATCGCGCGGGCCGTTCGATTCGAGCAATATTGGTCCGGCGCGCCGCCGAGCCATGTGTCGATGGCGGCCGGTGCATAAGGCACGATCGCTTCAAGAACCAATTTTGATCCGCCCGGAACGGTCAACAGATCGGCAATCGCACGGCTACCTCCGCCGGTGATCGCAAGGACCAGTTGCCGGCCCGATCTGTGCATCCGCTCGATCATGGAGTCTGGGAAAACGGGCATGATGACCATTGTTGCATGGATTGCCCTGTTGCGTCGAGCGGACGCAACATCTTGCGTTGCCGCTGTGCCACATGGTGCCAATTGACATCAATTCGGCCTGACCAGAGTCTCCATCAAGGCGACCTAATTGAATGCAACCTGTTTTTAAATAAGACTTTGCGAGATGTCACGAGACCAGGGCTCGGAATTGGGCATACCAGTTGCTTTTCATAAAAAAATCTGGCAGCAAACAATGACCGCTGTGTGGGGGAGGAACGAGCCATGGCTGAAGTGATCGAGATCAATGACATGGATGGATTGGTTCCCTACCAGCTGGCATGGAATGCCCTCCTTCCTATGACACCGAACGCATCCTTTTTCCACACCTTGGACTGGCTGATTCTTTACTGGCGGCATTTTGGGGATGACCAAAAGCTTCGGGTTCTGATCGTGCTGGCGTGTGGGAAACCGATCGGGATCGTTCCTTTATGTGTTCGTCGAGAGCATTATCGTTTTGGAACGGTACGTGTTCTGACCTATCCACTGCACGATTGGGGAGTCTGGTTTGGCCCCATTGGTCCCAACGTTGCCGCGACCATGTTGATGGCGATGCGGCATATTGAGTCCACGCCGCGGGATTGGGATATGATCGAACTTCGCTGGGCGAATGGGATGCGGAGCGATCGTGCGAGAACCTTGCGAGCAATGTGGGCTGTTGGCTTCCGCCCAAAGCGTGCCGTGTATCAAAGGACTTCCGTGGTCGAATTTCAAGGAAATTGGGCAGATTATTGGGGAACGCGTCCGCGTAAATGGCGCAGTAATGTGCGGCGAGCGGAAAAACGGCTTGCGACACGCGGGCCGGTCGAACTGATCCGACACCGTCCGATAAGCCTGGCCAACGGTGATGGCGATCCGGCGTGGGATCTCTATGATGCTTGCTACCATATCGCGGCGCGTAGCTGGCAGGGGCGCCTGGAAGCGAACACGACCCTCAGCAGCGAACGTGTTGGGATGTTTCTACGCGAAGCCCATGCTGCGGCCGCTCGGCTTGGTATGGTCGATATCAATCTACTCACCATTGGCGGAGAGCCGGCTGCCTTTGCGTATAACTACCACTACAATCGATCGATCCAGGGTCTCCGGAGCGGATTTGATCGGTCGGTGGCAAGTGCTGGGGCGGGTAATGTCCTCTTGGCCCGATCGATCCAGGATAGTTTTTCCCGCGGGGATCAATCGTATGATCTAGGCGTCGGCGGCATGGAATACAAAAGCCAATTCCGTACCAAAATAGAAATGAGCTATCGCTTCACACACTACCCATTCACGCGTCTGCGATCCCTGGCGGCACGCCTTGCACGGTGGGTTCAAGGCCGATCATCAGAAGAAGCCGCCACCAAATAAGGTCGAGTTTGCGGGTTATGGCACGGCCGGCTGCGGCTCTGATTTAATTTCTTCCGCCTGCTCAGCCATCGCGGCGGCTTCATTGGAAAGCAGGAACTCGGTCCCTGCCGGGAAGTACTGCACGTCATCGGTGAGGTACCATGGACTGGGAAGCGTCTGACCGGCCATGTCCACCTGGCAGCCGGTTCCTAAGACGGCCGCGCCCAAACCCATCGCCGCCAGCCAAATCCGAATTCCCCGGCATTTCAGCTCATTCGAAATCATCTTTCATCGCTCCTGATAGGTCGGGCACATAGCCCGATGACAGCAGTGCCCTCAAGCGCAGATCCGGCCATCCATGACTGCAAAGCCGTCACAATTGATATCGACACCCCAGTTGATATATCTTTACTCAATAACGGGCATTCATTTCAGAACCGGTCTGAATTTCATCTAAGGAATCTAAGCCGCTACAATGGTAGGATTGGCTTGAGTGACTGCTGGCAGCAGTCTTCGTATCCGATCGCAATCATTCTCATACCCACGAGACCATGATGGCCTGCCGTTTCCCAACCTGTGTTCGATGTTCCACGGCCCGAATCGCCCTTCTTTTGGTATGGTTTATCCCAGGATCATTCTGCTGGGCTCAAATACAACGGTCGATTCCAAGCCGCAGTTACACGCTAGCGAAAGGGCTTCTTTACCAGGGCGAATATCTGAATGCGGAGAAGGTTTTTCTGCAGGAATTACGTTCGGCCATCAAGACACCACAGAGCCGCTGGATCGATTCGATTTGCTATCATGCGATGCTTGGCGAGACTTATTATCTCCAAGGCCGTAATGCCGAAGCCTTGGAACAATTCAATCGCGCATGTGGATTGGCACTCGATTTTCCGAACTGGATGCTCCAGATTCAATATCCGGCAATCCGGCCGGTGACCAACTCGGTCCGAGCCGTGGCGCCTTGGGGGAGAACGACCCGTCCGAATGTGGTCTACGGTGCCTTCCCGGATTCTATGTCGATTCAGATCGGTAAACTCATCACCGAATCGGACATCCAGCAAGGTGGCGTGCTGACACCCGCCCAGGGCTGGGTGATCAATGTCCATGAGATTATTCGATGTACGGCCCATGCCATTCGGCGACGGAACATACTTCTCGGGCCAATCGCTCCGCACGACAATCTGTCTGGTCTTCTCGCTGCCCAGCCGTCTGGAGGTGGTGGTGTCCCGGCGAACCATTGGTCCGTTGCATGGATTGATGTGAAGCATGGCATTGCCCAGGCGGGCGTCGATCAACTGGAGCAAGCGCGGCAGCTTTTGAACCGTTCTGTCCTTGTCGGCGGGCAGTTCGATCACCCACTCACCTGTGTTGCCTTACTGGAACAGGGCCGGTTGGTCATGCAGGCGGGTGACCTGGCCTCGGCGGGGAGACTCTTCGAAGAAGCCAGTTATGCCGCCTATTTTTATGAGGACCTTGGTGTGATTGAGGAGGCTTTGGCCTTGGGTGCTCAAGTCCATTTCGCTTCTGGAGGGAAGGGCATCTACCCACCCTTGGATGCAGCCATCGTTTGGGCCAATCGAGATCGTCTACGGCACATTCAGGCGAGCATGCTCCTCCTGAAGGCAGAAAACCTGATCCTCCTTGGTCAGCCAGCCGTGGCGGATGCCCTCCTCAAAGGTGATTTGCAGAAGATCCTTGGTCGCAAAGAGCTTCGTGGGAGCTCTCTTGCAGGCCAGCATCAGTACCTCTCAGCGTGGGTGGCCTATCAGCTCAACCGGCCCAAACCCGGTGAAAACGCGCTGAAAAACGCGCTCCTTTTTGGTGCTCGCAGTGGCTTGTGGAACTTTCAGATCTCCCTCTTGAACGGCATGTTCGATAACAGCACGATCAGGCCACGCACGGCAGCGGAACTGTATGAGAACCTTCTTCGTGATCCACTCCCCGCTGATTGGACCCTGCAACCGTTCGAATCGCTGAGTCAAATAACGACACCCCACCACGATGCCTATGATCGGTGGTTCGCCGCCACTCTGGCGCTCCAGAAGGTTGAGGCAGCACTTGAAATTGCCGATCGGGACAAGCGTCATCGATTCCTATCGAAATTGCCGCTTGGGGGAAGACTGCTCGCGCTGCGGACGATCCTCCAGGCCCAGCCGCAACAGTTCGTGGGGAATCCGGTCTTGCAGCGTCAAGATCTGCTCACCCGCTATCCGCAATATGACAAAGTCATTTTAGAATCGCGCGGAGTCGAACGCGAACTCCGGAAATTGTCACTTGCTCCGGCCAATACCAATGCCGAGCGCGAGCTCCAGGTGCAAATGAGTCGTTGGGATCGCCTGACGAAGGAATGTGAAGTTTTGCTTCGACATATGGCACTTGGCCACCATGCTTCTGATTTGGTCTTCCCCCCCATGCTCTCAACGGCCGATTTGCAGAATGCGATGGAGCCGGGTCAAGTGCTGATTGTTTTTCACGAGTGCAACAACCGGCTCTACGGATTTGCACTCACATCCGATGATTATTCAGTATGGGAAGTCGGGGCTATTGAACAACTTGGCAAGGATATTGCCGGGCTTTTGAAAGCATATGGAAATCACGACGCGAATCGTGCCGTCCCCCATGATGTGATAGCGGCCGATACATGGCGTAAAACGGCATCCGTTGTTTATCAAAGACTTTTCAAGGAGGCACGGTTGAATCTGGATCAAGCGAACGAGTTGATTCTCGTGCCGGATCATGTCCTCTGGTATGTTCCCGTGGAGGCCCTGGTCGTGAACGACGCTGCCACGAGCCAGCCATTGCTTCAACAGATGAAAATCCGCTATGCGCCAACCGCCGGAATATCACTTGGATTAACGCGCCCTCCACGAAAAATTCTTCGGACCGGGATCGTTTCCGGGCGTTTGTTCCCGCGCGATTCTTCGGAGGTTGGTGAAACTTCAGCCGCGGAACTCGCCGAAGCGATCACCGGTTCGGTGGTCTTGCCATCCCCGCCGATTGGCGCCCCGAGGCTGAACGCAGCGCTATTCGATCAACTGGTGGTATTAGCCGATTGTGAGAATGATCCGGCGCGACCCATCGATTGGGCCCCAATCCCCACCCCAGGAAACCAGGGAGAGTCTCTCTTCAATTGGCTGATTCTTCCGAATGGAGAGCCGGAATTTGTAATTTTGCCCGGGTTCCATACTCTGGCGGAATCCGGGATGCGATCGCGGGGTGCGAACATAATCCCAGGAAACGAGGTATTCACGACCCTCTGCAGTTTCTTCGCACGTGGATCGCGATCGGTCCTCCTGAGCCGCTGGCGGGCTGGCGGGCAGACGAGTATCGATTTGATTCGTGAATTCGTCCAGGAATCGCCCCATACTTCAGGCGCTGAAGCTTGGCAGCGGAGTGTCCTCTTAGCCATGGATTCGCCGATCGATCCTACCCGCGAACCACGAATCGAATATCCATCAGGGGCTGGCGAATTGAAGGCGCGGCACCCGTTCTTTTGGGCCGGCTATCTGCTGGCGGACACGGGCGAAACAAGTCACCAGGAGAACCAGGAAAACCAGGAGAACAAAGAGGACAAGGAGAAGGACCAAGAGAATGTGGACGGCAAGGAAGATCTGGACGGCAAGGAGAAGATGGACGGCAAGGAGAATCCGGACGACAAGGAGAATGTGGACAAGAAAGCTGAGAAGTAGTTGGATCCAGATCATCTGGGAAGCGTACCGTACGCCATGGTACAATACATCCATGGATCCATGGTTTCCTTTTTCAACCAGCCTGGACTTCCCATTCCTCATTTCCCCAGTTCTCGACGCATGCGCCACGCCACTGGTCTTTGGATGTTGATCTACTTGGCTGCGGTTGGGTACGCGCTGGTTGTCCTTCCGCCGAAACTCATCGACCAACACAATCAACTGGCCGAGCGGAACAGGACGTTGGGTACGATCTATCTTGCCGTTGTTGGGTTGGGCGTTCTGATCTTAGCAGTTCTAACCGCCTGGATTCTATGGCAGCTCGTACGAAATACGCGCCGCAAGGGGAAAACGCGTCTTCGTCGTGGCCGTAGTCCAAGCCAGCTTTCACCTGCCGAACAGCGGCGCGAACTTGCCGACAATCTGGAGCGTAGTACGTCCTTGGTGGAAGACCAGAACATCGCGCCGGCCCTGCGGGACGAAATCCAACGTTCCATTGCCGAGTTGGAGGCCAAACGCGATGCCGATCGGCTTGAAATCGTTGCTTTCGGGACGATTTCCAGTGGCAAATCGTCGCTCTTGAACGCGCTGGCGGGCCGGGATGTCTTTCGCAGCCATGTGATTGGCGGCACGACAGCCCATCGAGCCGAGATTCCCTGGCCTGGCAAAGATAGGGTCTTTTTCGTGGATACTCCGGGTCTGGCTGAGGTCCATGGAGAGGTCCGGGCTGCCGACGCAGCAACGGCCGCCAAGGATGCGGACCTCGTCCTGTTCGTCGTCGATGGCCCTTTGAAAGCCTATGAATGCGACCTGATCGAGCGGCTGATTGCCATGGAGAAACGCATCCTCCTTTGCTTGAACAAGGAGGATTGGTACCCTCCTGAATCACGCGAACAACTCCAATCGCAGATCGCCGAACAGGTTGCGCCGGACATCGGCCCTGAGGATATTATCCCGGTCCGGTCGCGAGGGACCAGCCGGCGCCGAGTGCGTGTCGAACCGGATGGATCGGAACGCGAGGAAATCATGGCAATCGAGCCGGATATCGAACGACTCGCCAAGCGGATGCTCGAAGTGGTTGAACATGAGGGGAGTCACCTGCTGTTGGCCAACTTGCTATTACAGTCCCGTGGTCTGGTGGATAATGCAAGAGCTCGGGTGATGGCAAGCCTCGACCAGCGGGCGGACACAACGATCACGAAATACATGTGGGCGGCTGGAAGTGCGACCGCCATCAATCCGTTGCCGCTCTTGGACATTGCCGGTGGAACCGCGGTGACAGTCAAAATGGTCCTGGACCTGGCCCGGATTTACCAACAGCCGATCGATATCGATGTGGTTGTGACAATGCTTGGTGAACTTGGGAAGAATTTGGTTGCGATGCTCGGCGCAACGGCGGTTGCCCCCGCCCTCGCGTCAGCAATCGGGACAGTTCTGAAGACTGTTCCGGGGATCGGGACCATTGCAGGCGGTTTATTGCAGGGCTCGGTTCAAGCCCTTGCTACCCGCTGGATCGGGCATGTGTTCTGCGAATTTTTTAGAAATGAAATGAAGCCACCCCCCGGTGGACTGGCCGAACTGGCCCGCCGAAAATGGTCTGAACTGACGACTGCGGAGCAAATCCGCAAACTTGTTTTGGCTGGGCGAATCCGGTGCAAGGGGAACGTGGATTCGACGGATAATCCGAATTCCTCGTCCGAGGACGAATAGACCAAGTTCTAAGCCGCGCGATTCGAAAGTGCCATGATGTCCCATCCTTCGAGTTTTCCGGATACCTATTCCAACGCGCTCGCTTCCGTGCGCCAAGCGATTGCGCAGTTTGATGGGTGTACCGAGGAGGAACGGGCTGAATTGGCACGTGATCTTGACCAACTCCATGCCATGGCTGAAAAGCTCGAATCGGGCCGGATTGAAATTGTTGTCTTTGGTGAAATTAGTACCGGCAAATCGGCGCTGATCAATGCACTGGTCGGCAAGGCCGTGGCCCAGACGAATGTCCGTGGTGG
>JAFGFZ010000293.1 GCA_016930815.1 Pirellulales bacterium
GAAAATCAATACGAGGTGGTCGTGGCATAACGGTTTTTACATGATTTGTCTTGGGTGGAATATTTAATATTTAAAGTCTGACCCCGAATGAGAATCAAGCAGAGTGATCTTCTTTTCACTGGCATCCATGTTGACGACCGCGTTTAGAGGCAACGTTAAATTCGGGCAATCATGACCGGCTGGGAAGCCACACAGAACCGGGATATCAAGATTCGTGAAATAGTCCACGAAGACATCCTCCAGGGATAGGCTCGGATCGGAAGAATTCGGAACGCAGTTGGTGAATTGCCCCAAGACCAGGCCGGACAGATGATTGAATTTTCCACCCAGGCGGAGCTGGGCCAGATAGCGATCGATCCGATAGGGTGCCTCGTCGACATCCTCTAAAAAAAGGATGGCACCGCCCGTTTCGATTTCGTAGGGTGTCCCCATCAAGCCAACCAATACGGCGAGGTTCCCACCGATCAATCGGCCTTGTGCGGAGCCGGCCACAAGTGTCCTAAGATGATCGGTATCCCCAAGGAGGTCCCCTGGAAGTTCGCACGCTGGCGGGGATTCATCTGTTTTGCCCGTTTGGGCCTCCGACCCCATCACGACCCGCCAGAAGCCGCGGGCCGAACGAGCGTCCCACCCCTCCAGCTTGCCAAGACCATCATTGGGATGCGGGCCGTGGAACGTAATGAGCCCGGTCTTCTTTTGGATGGCCAGATGGAGGGCCGTGATATCGCTGAAACCGACCAGAACTTTCGGATGGCTTCGGATCGCCTGGTAGTCCAGCCGATCCAGGATCCGCGGGCAACCATAACCGCCGCGGGCACAAAGGATCCCATGGACCTTTTCATCACAAAAGGCATCCATCAGAGCCGCTGCCCGTGCCGAATCGTCACCCGCCAAATACCCGCGTGTCTGATACAATTCGCCATAGATCTTGACCTGAAATCCTTCCGATTCCAACAGGGCCCGCGCACGATCCATCCGATCGGGATTGGGCACACTCGCTGGTGCCACGAGGGCGAGTGTATCACCTTTTTTAAGGGCTGGAGGATGAATGGCTGGTAGCATCTTGGAGCTTCCGTTCATGCGAATAAAATGTAGGCCAGGACCACCGCCGCGATGATTCCGGCGGCGTCGGCAATCAGGCAGGCTGGTAGTGTATGCCGCATCTTTTTTACCTGCACTGCGCCGAAATAGACTGTAATGACATAGAATGTCGTCTCCGTGCTCCCCATCATCGTCGATGCCATCAAGCCAATGAAACTATCCGGGCCATGGGTCGAGTAGATATCGTTGAGAACACCCTGCGCGCCACTTCCGGATAGAGGGCGGATCAACGCCAAGGGGAGGACATCGAGTGTTTCCGTGTACGCGCCGAGGCCCATATGTCCCATCACCCAGACAACGGCCGTTTTGAGATCGTCAAAAAATCCGCTGGCCATAAAGACTTTTATCACAAAAAGCATGGCAACAAGATACGGGATAATCATGACCGCGACGTCAAATCCTTCTTTCGCTCCGGTGACGAACGATTCGTACATGGGGACCCGCTTGAGGGCTGCCCAGACAACGATGAGCAGCATGACTACCGGAATCACCCACTGGCTGAATGTGTCCATCACTTCGCGAAAAGGCATCTCGAAGAGCGAATGCATCGGATTACGGCTCCTGTTTTTCAGCTCGGTCGGTGGAGGATCTCGTTTGGATTGGGGGGCTCTGTGGAAGGCCCTGGGGCATCGCGAAGATCCTCCATCGCGCCAGGAAACGCACTGCCAGGATAGCGACGGTTGTACTGACAATCGTCGCCATGAGAATGCCGGCCAACGGCTCGACTGGATTGTCGCTCTGGTTGGCCACGCGATACCCTATGATCGTCATCGGAATCAATGTGACGCTACTGGTGTTGATCGCCAGGAATGTCGCCATGGCATTCGTGGCGGTCTCCTTCGTCGGATTCAGTGTTTGGAGTTCCCGCATGGCTTTGAGCCCGAGGGGTGTTGCCGCGTTGCCAAGCCCAAGCATGTTCGCCGAGATATTCATGAGCATCGCCCCCTGGGCCGGATGACCATCCGGGACATCGGGGAAAAGCCACCGCACGGCCGGGCGGAGTGCCCGCGCGAGGGCATCGACCAAACCCGCATCCTTGGCCACGTTGAGCATCCCGAGCCAGAGGGCCATGATGCCGATCAAACCAATGCATATTGCCACGGCGCTTTCGGCTGCCTGCACCGAAGTGTCGGTCAGGCTTTTTCCCATCGCCAGAAATGGATTCCGCTCGATTTTTGCCTGATCCGCTCTGGTCTTTTCGTCAGGAACTCCCTCTTCCTTGCCTGAATCGGCCTCTTGATCCAACACGGTTCGAGATGGGCTCGGACCCGTCACCGACCGATAGACGGCTTTCGCGAAACCATACCCAATGCCAAGGATCAACAAGGCGCACCAGATTTTATTGAGCATGCGTTTCTCCGAGTTCGTTGCTAGTTTTCGAATCGTGTGGAATGGTCATCGGCATGGAATCATAACCGGCGGGATCCAATCGTACGTAGGCATCGGTCGCCAGTGATTCGAGTGTCGCCAGGAGCCCGACGCTATGGATCGCGACGAGGGATGGCGTTCGATCTGCTGGCCAGCCACCCGCCTCGACGAGAACGGTCGCCGCACCCTGCTGCTGGATCGTCTCGCCAAAAGCCTCATGCATGTAGTCGGCGGTGTAACGTCCAATACACGCATGGCAATAGCAATCCACGGCCCGCATGAAAGAGATGACGACCTTCTTCGCCGTCCTGATCTGTTCGGTTTGAGACCCCTCCGGATCGACCGGTGGCACCATCAGGGAAACTGCCGCTGGCTGGCCAGTGGTGCTAATCGAATTGCGCGGATTCTGGTTATGTAAATTGAATGCGAATTCAGGCTGGAATGAATCGACGGCTCGTTTCAAGATTCTCCCTTCCGGGGTTTCGAGCTGCCGAGCGTCACGATTGATATCAAGGCCCTGCGCATTCTGGCGCGTCCCTTGCTCCGCACCGTCGGGATTCAACATCGGGATCATCTGAATCGTGCATCCGGCACGGATCGATTCAGCAAGCACCTCCCTCCGTGCCCGATGCAAGTAGTTGATTAGATTGAGTAAGACGGCTGTGTGCGTCGGTTCGTCTCCATGCATCTGGGACCAGAGTAATACTTTCTTCGGCCCACCACCAAAATCGATCCGATGAATGGCCCGGCCCTCTACGGAATCACCAAGATGCACTATATTAAGAAGATCAGGACCATCCGCCTGCACTTGCTTGATGAGCTGAACCAATTCGGCATGCTTCAGCAAAGACGGATCTAGTGGCGCAATCGCGTATGGTTCCAACCTTTCCCACATTATGAATACGTTCCGGGGCTGATGGCCAGTTCCAACACCAGGAATGGAGTCTTCAATATACCCACTCGCCCTCGTTTCAGAATAGGATGCCCACGATGAAAAAGAATATCTTGGGTTATCCTGATCCCTGCCCATCGCCGACATCGGGTCGAATGGACCGATCCGGAGCAAAAAAACGTCTGGTTGGCGATCCACTTTAAGTAGTAAAATGGCCGGACGCGGCCGATGGCCGCAACCAAAAAGACCGGAGACCGATGACTTATTTAAAATGACTTCCAAAGAGTCGTCCATGTTGCGCGTTACAAACTCAGCTCTAGCGCGGCGATGTTGTTGCCATTCTCCTTTAAAGGTGCAGATCATGCGAGCGAACACAAAGACTGGACAACGAGTCAACTCCCCTATAGAACGAGTGGCCGTCATCATCATGACCGCTTGCTTGGGATTCGGATTAGGTTTGGAGGATATTCCAACCAATGCCGAGGACCGGTTGGCGCAGCAGGATACCCCAGTTGCGGAATTCGGTGTCGATTTATCAAGTGGCCTATGTGTTGTCGTAAACGATCCCAATCTCGAGATTGCTTTACCGATTGCACGAAACACCGAGTGTCTGGTGTATGTTCAACTCTCGGACGCCGAGGCGGTAAACGGCGCACGAAGGAAGGCGGATTCGGAGGGTCTGTATGGCCGGCGTCTGTTCATCGAAAAGGGGGACGCCTCGCATCTTTACATGGCTGACAATCTCGCGGATGTCTTGATTGCCTCGCAGGAAAACGAAGGTACGACTCCTGTATCCGAAGCGGAGGCTCTAAGGGTGCTGCGGCCGCAAGGGATCGCATTCCTAGGTGACCGGCAATTGAAAAAGCCATTTCCAGATGGCATTGACGACTGGAGTCATCCCTATCACGGCCCGGATAACAATCCGCAATCGAACGACCGCGTTGCGAAGGCCCCTTATTTAACCCAGTTTCTGGCTGAACCGTATTACGCACCCTTGCCCCAGGTTGCAACAGCCTCGGCAGGCCGGATTTTTAAAGCCTTCGGGCATCTTGCATTCAAATCGCGCGAGGAACCACTCCTGAACACGCTTGCCGCCTACAATGGCTACAATGGCACGCTGCTCTGGAAACGGCCTCTAACACCCGGCATCATGGTCCACCGGAACACGATGATTGCCACACCCGAGATTCTCTATCTCGGCGACGACACATCCTGCAAACTGATCGACACGGCCACTGGCGAATTGTTGAGTGAAATCATCCCACCGCAAGAGATCGCCGGCGGCACCTTCTGGAAATGGATGGCCTTGGAAGATGGAGTGTTATACGCTCTCATCGGCTCCGACGAACCACGCGATCCGGTCATTCGACAAAAACGGACAGCACACGGCTGGCCGTGGGATCCGCTGTCACCCGGTTTCAATCAACCTTCCAATCCGTGGGGTTTTGGAGAAAATCTTCTCGCCATCGATCTCCAGACAAAAGAAGTCCTCTGGCACTACCATGAGGATACTCCGATCGACAGCCGGAGTTTGTGCATGAAAGGCGGACGGCTCTTTTTCTTCCGCTTTGGCCAGTACCTTGGTTGTCTTGACACCGGCACTGGCAAACCGAGATGGCGTAAAACACCCAAGAACGATCCAGAACTTTTCGAGGCGATTGGCAATGATTTGAACCGTCAAGACTGGCGAACCAACTGGCGGACGACGGCCTATTTCAAGTGCAACAACGACGCCCTTTACATTGCCGGCCCCATGTTCGATAAGCTTCTTGCCCTATCGGCTTCGGATGGCTCGATCCTCTGGCAAAACGGGTACAACAACTATCAGATTGTCCTCCGCAACGATGGGCTCTACGCGATCAGCGGAGAATTGGACAAAAATGCATCCAGGAAGTTCGATCCAGTAACTGGCGAGAAGCTCGGCGATTTACCGACCGCTCGCCGCGCCTGTACGCGGCCGACCGGGGGAGTGGATGCGATCTTTTTCCGGGCCTTAGGTGGATCCGTCCGCCTCGATGCCCAGACGGGCCTGCCCCAGTGGATTTCCCCGATGCGGGCTCAATGCCATGACGGAGTGACGATCGCGAATGGCCTCCTTTATTGGTGGCCGTCGGTTTGCGACTGCCAGCTCTCTCTCTACGGCATGACATGCCTCGGACCCGCCGGTGATTTTGATTTTGCTGCCGAGGCGTCCGACGCCGATCGCCTCGAAAGGAATCCCGAATCCCCAGCAGAAATCGCCGACGTTCCTGTCGATGCCGCGGATTGGCCCACATTCCGGGCCAACAATCGGGGCCATGCAACATCTTCGGCCACGATCCCAACGGACAGCCAGATCCGTTGGCAATGGGAGCCGGAATCGGAATTCCTGCCGACCGCCCCAATCGCCGTGGGGGACTTGATCTTCGTCGCCGGTTCCGACGGCGTCGTCCGCGGGCTCGATGCGGAAACCGGTCACCAACAATGGTCCGCTTTCACGGGCGGGGCCATCCAAATGGCACCGACTTTTTGGAACGGCCGGCTCCTGGTTGGATCCGGAGATGGTTGGATCTATGCCCTCGAAGCCCGTACAGGCCGCCAGCTCTGGCGGTTTCGAGCCGCCCCCGCCGAACGAAAAATCCCCGTCTATGGGAAACTTCTATCGACCTGGCCAGTTGCCAGCGGCGTGCTGGTCGAAAATGGGATCGCCTACTGTGCCGCGGGTATCGCAAACTATGACGGGACGTATGTCTATGCGTTGGATGCCGAATCCGGTTCGATCCGCTGGCAAAATACAACTTCCGGGCATCTTGAACCGGCCGCGCGGACCGGTGTGAGCGTACAAGGGCATCTGCTGCTTGATGATGGCAAGCTCTATCTGGCCGGCGGAACATCTCTTTCGCCCGCGATTTACGATATCTCGGATGGAAAATGCCTGAACGATCCGAGCCAACTCAAGGAATGCGCCTCAATCTACCCCCGAGGCTGGGAATTATCCCTGTTCGGTGATCATGTTTTCGCCTGTGGCCAGCCAATGTACAAAGATCCCGAACACCTGGTCTACGACCCATCCGCCATCCAAAAGATATTTCACACTCCGATTGGTAACCGCGACTTTTTCTGGGCATTTTTGCCAGGCAGCCAGTTGATCACCTGTTGCCGCCAAATCAACCGTGAGCAACTCAATCAAAGTGTGGCGAAACGCCAACGCGGTTTCATGATCCCGACATGGGGTGAACTCAAATTCCGTGAAAAACCGTTATGGCGATTGAATTGTCCCAACAGCCGCGCTGTCGCGTTCTGCCAGAACGGCGTGGTTGTCGCCAGCGACACATCCATCACGATGGTTGATCAAAACGATGGCGCGATCCGCTGGGAACACCGCCTCCCGGAGAATCCCGTGGGTTGGGGTTTGGCAATCGACCGCAAGGGGCAATCCGTCGTGGCCATGAAAAATGGCCGGATTGCATGTATTGGAGCACGTGATTAATTGGCAAGCCTGAATGTTGTTGTGCACCTTGACCACAGATCATTGCCGGGTGCGACTGTCCGTTTTTTCTCCAGAGAACTATCTAGCTCGGATTATTCATGTGCCTTGATGAATAATCCGGATTAGCGGCGGAGAACGAGTAGGCCCACAAGGCCACCCAAGATCAAAAGGATCGAGGAAGGTTCAGGAATTGCATCGATCTCGAGAATCAATGGCGAAACAAAGGCTGCAGATAACGTGTCATCGATGCCCGTGTATGGATTCACGCCATCGAATGGATCGCGCATTTGCCCACCCGTATTGTCCACGGCGAAGAACTCAAAAATCAAGTTCGTTACGCCGCTTGCCAGCAATCCGCCCCCATCGTCCGTGATCTTGACCAGCGTGGCGCCGAATGCGTCCGGGCCTGTATTAATTGTTCCCGACGGATCCGATTGAAAATATCCAAGCTGCGAGAAATTCGAGCCGCCATCCGTTGACAGGCTAATCACCGTGGTCGAGAAGATTCGGCCATCCTTGCCATTGTTTCCGCTGAGGATCTGGATCTGACTAATGTCCGTTGGGGCATTGAGATCGTATTGGACCCGCTTCGCAGGAATTCCCGCGCCAGGGAAGTCATTGAGCAGGCCCGTCAAGCCGGTACCCCGTATGCCACCATCATCGGTGAAGGCGGGGAGTTGGTCGAGTGGATCGGTATTGGCCGGATGCCAACCCGTGTCAACGGGCAATACGGTTGGAATCATTCCAGATAGAATGTCCCCAACAATAATTTGATCATTGAGGGATGTACTCGTCGCTCCGTGGATCGTCACGGATGTGACAGCGGCATTGGCTGAGGCGGCCAGAATCAGGATGGCCAAACAGGTGATGCTTGTTCTCATTAGCTTTGCTCCCTTTTTAAAAAAATCCCAGGTGAAACAGATCAGAACTATCCTTACTTATCAAGAAATCCATGGCAAATAAGCACCCATCATCCAATTGCTATCGGCGTCGTGGACGAGAATGGCAGAAGAATGGGAGTGCGGCAAACATACCGAGTAATCCAAGCCCCCAGGAGACCGGTTCCGGGATGGCGGCCGTCGAGAGACCGGCACCAATAGCCCCGAAGTTGACCTGCCAGATCAAGTAATCGCTGCCGTCCACATCACCGTCCAAGTCCGCATCGCCATCTCCCTTCGCCGCCCCGGCGAGCATGCCAAAGCCGCTTTTCCATTTCGCGAGGTCGGCATCATCCACAAATCCGTCGTCATTGAAGTCGGCCGGATTCATCCCCATTTGCCCAATCACGTCGATCTCCCATACAAGGGGGGACTCGAACGCGGGTTCTAACATGTCATCAACACCGGTAAATGGATTCACACCATCATATGGATCCCTGTACTGACCTTGCGTGTTGGAGACTGAATAGAACAGGAACTGAAGATGAGTCACACCTTGAACCATGGTTGTTGTTGTATCATCGAAGATTTCAACGAGTGTTGCATTGGCCACGAGCCTTCCTGGAAGTCCATCATTTGAGTTAACCGTCCCTAGCGGATCGGATTCAAAATAACCGAGTAAATCAAAATTCAAACCTCCATCCGTTGAATATTGAATGGCTGTCGTTGAGAAAACCCGCCCATTGACGCCCCCATCCGGCGTATTGACATTGGCATTGCCGGTTAGAATGTGAATTCGCTCGATATTGGTTGGGCTTTCCAGTTCGTATTGGATTAACTTGGTCGGGTCTTCTTCGTCCGCGGGAGGCACATTTTCAACGTCGTTTGGGAAGTCGTTCAACAATCCTGTCAAGATACTCAACGCGCCGGCACCATCGGTAAAAGCCGGTAATCGATCGGCTGGATCCAAGTTCACTGGATGCCAGCCATTGTCACCAGGCAGTTCGGTCGGGATCAAATTCGCCAAGACATCGTCACTTAAGATCTGGGAATCGAATCCATACGGATCCGAATCGTGGGCTGTTGTGAACGTAATATCCGCGTTCACCGTCCCCCCCAGAAGAGATGCCGCAATGCACATTCCGAACCATCGATTTTTCCCCATGAGATCATCCTCCAGAGCCAATGCACGGATTCTAGGATAGTGAGCCACCCATGTTGAACGGTTTCGCAATCGCGAAATTTCGCGAATCTATTTGAAATTATTCTAACCGATTCCTGGGCAAGTGGGAAGGCACTTCGTTCGCAGGATGGGCAAGATTCCAAGCCGTTTCCGGATGGCGAAACTGCCCGAATTCCAATCCGTCATTCTCGATGTGGCGCCATTTTTGACCATGGGATGGACTCCACGCACGGTCTGCGCCCGCATCCTTTCGTCAAATATTCGAGTTCCAGCAATCCGGATTCCATGGTATACCATTTGCATAATGGCTTGGCTGCAGGAGGGATCTTTTCGATCTCACCCATGGCAATGGACCAGTGTCCTTTATTTTCACAGATAGGAGAGTCACGCGTGGTTCCGAAGAAGAAGACAGAACACCAAGAAGTCGATGTCCGTTGGCACGAACATGCGGTTTCAACCCTCCAGCGGGAACAACTCAACGGGCACCATGGATGCGTGATTTGGCTCACCGGGCTTAGCGCTTCCGGGAAGAGCACGATTGCCAATTTGATTGATCACAAGCTTCATGCGATGGGTATCCGGAGTTTCGTTCTGGACGGTGATAATATCCGGCACGGGCTCAATGCGAGTCCGGGCATGCTGCGAGCGGATCACGGGGCCGACTTTGCTGAACGGTTCGGTTTGGGTTTTTCGGCCCAGGACCGGGAAGAGAACATACGCCGGATTGGCGCCGTGGCCAAGTTGTTCTGTGATGCGGGAATCATCGCCATCACGGCATTCATTAGCCCCTACCGGACGGATCGCGAAGGGGCACGTGCCATGGTGCCTGATGGTAAGTTTATTGAAGTTTTCGTCGATGCTCCGTTAAAAGTCTGTGAAAAGCGGGATCCGAAGGGGATGTACCAAAAGGCCCGGGCGGGAGAAATCAAAGGATTTACCGGAATCGATGATCCCTACGAGGTACCATCGCACCCGGAGCTGGTTCTGGACGCCGGTTCCCAATCCCCCGATCCGTTGGCCGACGAGGTCATTGCCTATTTGAAATCAGCCGGTAAGTTGTGCTGTCCGGCGGCGGCCGGCTGATTGGCATGTTCATCGATTTTCACAACACGCGATTCGGCATGCGATTCCAGGGCCGCCGTGAAGAGGCGATGGCTGGCCGCGGTTTCCTCCGGCCTGACGCAGCCGGCGAAGCGGCTCAAAGGCCTTCCATGTTCCAATTCATCGAGGAACGCGGCCCACATTTGCAGGATTAGATCGGAGAAACCCCACTCGAAAATACCCCCGGTAATCGATGCGAAGGCCATCTCCTGGCCCATCTCGATCCGGCCCCAGACCTGTTCGCCGCCAGCGTACTCAAGCAGTTCGAGACACTTGGGATTCTTGGTCGAGAAGGAAGCGGATGTTCGTGTCCCGAGAATCCTGAGATAGTACGTATTTTTTTCACCTGGGGCAATCCGCTGCGCCTTGAGAGTCATCGGAAACCGCTCGCCACTGGCGGGATCGACGGTATCACAAAATAGCGTCGCATTGTCCCAGGTATCGCAGGGGACCATGCCACCAATGCCATCCGGCCGGACTGGAACAATATTCGATAGGATCGCGCGGACCGTCTGCGGTTTCCAGCCGGCTCGAAACGGAATCGCGCAAATATGCATCCCAAGATCCCCCACGCAGCCATAGACGCCATTCGATGCAACTCTTCGCTTCCAATTGATCGGTTTTTGTGGATCAAGATCACTCGAATGGAGAAAACCGGCCTCCACTTCGAGGATCCGGCCGAACGCCCCAGCGTCAATCAATTTGCCAATGCGCTGCAGTGCTGGTGAAAAAATGAACTGAGAAGAACATCGCACAAAGATATCTGGATGCCGGGCGATGCAGTCGAGGATCGCCGCGTTGGCCGGCAGGTCGATACCGAACGGTTTCTCGCCCAGGAGATGTTTGCCAGCCTCAATGGCGGCACAATAGAACTCCGCATGCAAGTGGTTCGGCACGGCGATGTAAACCGCCTCCACGCTGGGATTGGCCAGCAGTTCCCGATAGTCGTCGGTCACCTGCCGAATGGTAGGGAAGTGGTCCGAGAACCACTTGGTTTTCTGGAGCGTCCGGTTGCAGACCGCGACGATCTCCGGCTTCGTCTCCATTTCTGGCAAGTGGCACCAGCGGGCAACCGCACTGGCGAATTCGCGGCCCATCATGCCGCAACCGATCAGTCCAAAACGGATGGTTTTCATGAGGTTTGGCCTCCCGTCATCACATCGCCTGGGAAACGCGTCCCATTCCCCATAAATATCAACCCAAAGATTTTTCTGCCGCGGCAATGGCCTCTTCAATGATCTCAAGCCCCTTCGCCGCCGTATCCAGATCCATCACAATCGGGGGACTCATCCGCAGAATATGGCCTGCCGGGATCCAAGCCAGGCCGTTCCCGAAAGCATGCTGGTACACAAACTCGCCCGCCTCCGGAAACGGCTCTTTGGTCTTGCGGTCTTTCACCAGTTCGATTCCCATCAACGCGCCCTTGCAGCGGACGTCGCCAATGATCGGGTGACGCTCTTTCATCTGATTCAGGATTTTCAGACAGTGCGATCCCAAGATATGACAGTACTCAAGGAGATTTTCTTCCTGGATCACTTCGGTACTGGCCAGCGCGGCGGCGCAGGCCATGGGATTGCCTCCATAACTGCTTGAAGCCGAGATTTTTTCAAAACTTTCCTGATGCGGTTCCCGCACCGCGACGCAGGTCACGGGGAATCCATTTCCAAATCCCTTCCCGATGGAAACGACATCCGGCACGACATCCCAGTGCTCCAGGCAAAGCCACTTGCCTGTACGCCCCCATCCGGTGAGCACCTCATCCGCCATCAAGAGAAGGCCTCGTTCATCGCAATATTTCCGCAGCTTCGGGAAAAAGTCATCGGGTGGCATGATCGATCCGCCCCAGCCCTGGATGGGTTCAAGCACGAATCCAGCCACGTCACCCACCGTGGCCTTGTCAATGTACTCGTCATAGAAAGCAATGTAGCGGTCCGTATCGATGATACCATCTTCCGTGCACCAGAGCGGCCGATATCGATCGGGCCGTGGGACCATATGAGAACCTGGAGCCCGGACCCGGCCGTAGACTTGGGAACGGACATGCGCGAGAGAGACTGCGTTATATGTTTTTCCATGGAAGTCGTAGTAGCAGCTGATCATTTCATTCTTCCCGCTAGCCGCACGCATCACGCGTAATCCCGCTTCAACGGCCGCGGTCCCCGCATCGTAGAATTGGAATCCCGTCAGATCACCGGGTAAGACCTCCGCGAGTTTCTCGACCAGCAACGTCTTGATCGGAGTCGTGAAGTCGTGAGCATTCATGAGCTTGTTGGCATATTTCGCAATCGCTTCGCTGACCTTGGGATGGCAGTGGCCTAGTGTTGTGACATAAATCCCCGATGAGAAATCGATGTACTGGTTCCCATCGGCATCGACAAGAAGGCAACCCTTCCCGGATTCGAAGCAGACGGGAAACAATTTCACCTGGCTGCTGAGCCCTTTAAAATATTTCGTGCATCGCTCATGGGTCGCCTTGGACCGGGGACCGGGTGGCGGAACCACGATGTTCGGTACTTGTCGTAGATCAACTTTGGCCCAATCGAGTGTGGAAAAACGGGTGGTGGACATGCTTCATTCCATTCAAGTTCTTGGGTGGATAGGATCGGTTCGGCACCGACATTAAGGCGCAACCATGGGGAGAATATAGCCCGAGAAGAGGATCAGTAAGGAGGCAATCGAAAAAACAAAGAGCAACCACCAGGTGACAACACTGCTGTACCAGTGGTTGCCAAGATGGTCCAGGATATTCATTTTCTGCCAACGGAAGGTGAGCTGATCGGAGACCTGTTCCGGGCGGGGTGGCGTCGTCAGGCAACTGACTGAAATGCAGACAAGCATGCAGAACACCCAATTCAGCGCCGCCTGGTTCGCATAGGGTTCCAGCCATACGGGATGGAAGGGGAGCATGGGGATGCTTTTCTGGATGGCTGTGTCAAACTGCACATAAACCTTGACGGCGATCCCGAACGTGAATCCTAGAATCACAGTTGCGATCGCCCCCGGCGCATTGATTCGTTTCCATAGGACCCCCAGAAGAAACAACGCTGAGAAGGGCGGGGCAAAAAAGGCATACAGGGTTTGAATGTACACGAACAGGTTTCCACCAATTCGACCAATGAAACCACCAAGCCCAATGGCAATGCCCAGGACAACGACGGACGAAAGGATGCCGACCTTGACGAGGTGTTTGTCACTCGCCCTCCGGTGGATCCAGCGTTGATAGATGTCCAGCGTGAAAATGGTGGCGGTCGAATTGAGAACTGAATTGACCGTGGATTGAATCGCCCCAAACAAAGCGGCGAGGAACAAGCCTCGGAATCCGATGGGGACCAGGGTTTGTATCAACTGCACGTAGCCCTTATCCGCAGACGGTTTGACGTCACTCCACGGCCGGTTCATGAGAATTTCCGGATGCATTGCGAAGACAATCAGACCGGGTAGAACCACGATTGCCGGCAGCAGAACTTTCAAAAAACCGGCGAACACGATTCCCATTCTGGCATGGTAACTGTTCCGGGCACCGAGTACCCGCTGGATCATGAATTGATTGAGGACGTTGTACCAGATACTGACTGAAAAGACGCTGAAAATCAACGCAGGCCAGGGATGCGTGGGATGGCTGGCCGGTTGAATGACACTGAGTCGATTGTAGGTATCGGTCCCAGGAAGATTGTCGATGGTAGCATCAACCGCCGCGCGCCAGGGTCCGTGCATCGCCTGGTTGCGTTCGATCAGGGTTGCCATGCCATCCAGCAAGGAACCCTGATCTCCGGCCAACGCATGAAGCCCCAACCATGTCACCATCATTCCACCCAGGACCATGACCAGGACGGTAAACAGGTCGGTCCACGCCACGGACGACAACCCACCATAGATGGCCCAGACACCGGCAACGATACCAAGGACCACAATCGAAATCCAAATCTGGAGTTGGACCACATCGGTTCCGGGCGGAACCACCGACGCGGGAAGCAGATTGGTCAATCGGGTCAGTTCCATTTGAAACAGGCTCTGGATTGCCAGGGCTCCGCCATAGAGGACGGCGGCTAAAAAGGCCACGATATTGCTGATCATCGTCACAATCGCGAAAATCTGGCGGAGGATCGGGTGGAAACGTTTCTCCAAAAACTCCGGGGTGGTAAATACCTTGGATGCCAGCAAGAACGGGATGAAGAACCAGATCAACAGAGAGAAGGTAAGCACATTGGTCCATTCCGACATGGCCACGCAAATTCCATAGATGACGGCCACGCCAATCATGCCAATAAAATGTTCCGTGCTGATATTCGAGGCAACGAACGATCCACCCACGACATACCATGGCAACCGTTTCCCGGCCAGAAAATACTCCGTCGCGCCGGCCCGCTCCTTCCGCCCAGCCCAATACCCAATCCCTGAAAGGATCCCAAAGAAGGCAAAAAAAGCGATCCAATCCCAAAAATGAAGCACAAAGGATTCGTCACCTCGCATCGTTCATTCCTCAGCGAGACCTTGTTCGTCCGCCGCGACGATCACGTGGATATTCCGTTCGCGGAGTCCTTGAACATATTCCATGTCACATCCAGGATCCGTGATCAGTCCGGACCATGCATCCAGACGGCCAAAACAGCGGAGCGCGGACTGATTGAGTTTGGTATGGTCCGCGACCACATAGACCTGGTCGGCCGACGCGGCCATTCGAAGCAACACGGCTGAATTGTCGGGTGGATTCGTGTAGACGTTCCCCTGGGCATCGATGCCATCCGCGCCTAGAAAGGCAATCTCGGCATGGAGCAATTCCAGGTTGCTCTCGGTCAAGGAACCCGTCAGATCCGGGGAAACCGGCCGGACATAACCGCCCGGCAACAAGACGTCGATTTCTGGTTCGTGCTGGAGTTCCGCCGCGGCCGGCAACGACGTCGTCACGACCGTGAGTCTGGTTGATCCTCGCAGTTGGCGTGCAATTGCCAATGTCGTGGTACTCCCATCCAGCATCACGGATCGGCAACCATGTACCAATTCCACGGCGGCTTTCGCAATCGCTAATTTCGCCTCCCGGTCCTTATGGACCCGTTCGAGAAATGCGAACTCGCACGTCGCCCGCTCCCCCAAAGTCGCCCCCCCATGCGTGCGGATCACGCGTCCGTCCTCGGCAAGCAACTGCAGATCGCGGCGGACCGTCATGCCGCTGACACCCAATTCGCGGGCCAGCTCCTGGACGGAACACTCCCCGCGTCGTGCGACCAGCTTGCGAATCTGAACTCGACGCGATTCTTGATCCATGACCGTAGAACACCAATGATCAAATGTGTTTATTATGAACATTTGAAAAAGAATGTCAACCAACAATGGACTTGGAACCACGAAGATCACGTTAGGTTAGGATCTTAATGATCTCCGAATTGAACCAGAGAAGAAGATAACTCGCGCAGAGGCGCGGAGGCGCAGAGGATGACGGAGAACGAAATCGGGACGCTGGTGATTGAAGCACTTGAACTTCGGCGGGGATTTGATGAAAGCCGGGATCACTCGCTGCGTCCATGGTCTTGAAGAATGATCCTCTGCGCCTCCGCGCCTCCACGGGAGAATCAGAACTGCCGTTCCAACCCGTGGCTTCAGCGGACGGGGCACCGCCGCTGAGCCTGACGTTAGTTCAGATTGACGGCAGGGCATGGAATGGTATGATATGTCCATAATAAACATGCATTTTATGCAGTTGATTCGGAATTGATTCGGGAGATGACCCATGGCGTGTGACGGGCGCGAACTTCGTTTGCAACGGCTGATCGGGGACGGGCATGCCGTCATCATCGCGGTCGACCATGGCCTGTTTGATGGCCCGATCCCCGGCATGGAAGATCTTCCAAAGACCGTGGAGAAGATCCATCCTTTCGTCGACGCGGTCTTGCTGGCACCTGGGATGCTCCGCCACTGTTCTCGTCTATTCGCGAAACCCAAACGGCCGCTGGCGATTGTCCGGCTGAATTGGAATTCCGTCTATTGCTTCCAACTCGGTTACAGCCATGCGAAAAGTGTCATCGCCTATCAGCCGGAAAACGCCCTTGCCGAAGGCATGGACATCGCCCTGGTATCGCTCACACTCGTGACTGGCGACGAACAACAAGATGCCACCAATGTCGAAATCTTTGCGAATCTGGTCACGGCATGCCATCGATTGGGAATTCCGGTCCTCGGTGAATATTTTCCAATCCATTTCGAGAGCCTAACACCGGACCAACGCCAGGCGCAGATCCAGCTCGGTTGCCGGATCGTCGCGGAACTCGGTGCTGACGCAATCAAAACTTTCTACACACACCAATTTTCATCCGTTACCCACTGCTGCCCAATTCCCATATTCGGCCTCGGCGCGGAAAAGCTTCCCACCCAACGGGAGGCTTTGGAGCTGGCGGCACGTGAAGTGGCCGATGGGGCACGCGGTGTTGTCTTTGGACGCAATGCCATCCAAGTCCCCGATCCAGCCCTGTTTCAAGCAGCTCTATGTGATGTGGTCAAACATGGGAAAAGGGTGGATGATGTGTTACGCAAGTATCCATCCTTGTCGTCCGATCCACCAGTCAACTAGAGACCGGAAGATGACACATGACGATCCAATCTTCCAAACCGCGTGTCGGCCTGTTGGCGCTGACACTGGAACTTTACGAAACACTGGCGCCCGACATGCGCCCGGGCCGAGAAAAGTGGATTCGCGAGTCTGTTCTGCCGGCGTTGGTGCCGTACGCCGATATCCATTTCCAGAAGGTCGTCTCGAGCCGTCATGCCATTGACGAGGTGGTCCGGGAATTCGAGCACGAAGAAGTCGATCTCCTGCTGGTTCTCTTTCTCAGTTATTCTCCAAGTCAACTTGCCCTGCCCGCCCTGAAGCGGACGCATCTGCCAATCGTCCTCTGGAACACCCAAGAGTTGTTCACAATCGATGAACGCTTGGATGGTAGCCAGATGACCGCGAATCATGGTGTCCACGGGACACAGGACTTGTCTTGCGTTTTGCACCGAAGCGGGGTGCGATTCACGTACATCACCTCGCATCTGGACGATCCGGACGCGGTCCGGCAATTGGCCGATTGTTTTGAATCCGCGGCAGCCGTCTCCAGGTTACGCAATGCCCGGCTCGGCTTGATCGGCTACCCATTCCCCGGAATGGGCGATCTGGGCTTTGATTCCACGCACTTGGCCAGCTCGCTTGGTTGCCAATGGATTCCACTGAATGTGGGGGATTTTAATCGGCGTGCTGAGACGGCAGCGGAACGGGACGTGATGCGTCTTGTGGCCAAGTATCGGGAATGGTATCGGTTGGCCGATGATCTGGTCGCAGCCGATCTGGAGGCCACGGCACGGGCCGAATTATCGCTCCGGTCCATGGTCTCCGACCACGATCTGGACGCCATCACGTACCAATTCCTGGCATTTGGCGAAGATTCCCGCACGGGTACGCTCCCTTTTGTCGGGATCAGCCGAATGATGGCCGACGGAATCGGATTTGGCGGTGAAGGAGATCTGATCTCCGCGGCCGGGACCTGGTTGCTCAATCAACTCGCCCCCCCCGCCACCTTCAGTGAGATGTTCTCGATCGACTATCAAAACCAGGGCGTGCTCATGAGTCATATGGGGGAGGCCAATCCGGCGATGGCCCGGACCGGATCAAAAATCCCGCTGGTGGCTCGACCGCGTCCCATCATCCGGACACGCCAGCGCCAATTGGCGCTGGTCGTCAACCTACCACCGGGTCCAGCGACCCTGTCCGCTCTGACCCTCGGACCGGCTGGCCGCTGGCGATTCGTGACCAGCCGTGTGGAAATCCTCGATTTCGGCCCACTGCCATCGTTGGCTGTCCCGCACTTCAAAATCGGTGTCGCCCCAAAGAACATACGCGATTGGCTCACCGCCTATGCCCAGGCGGGAGGTCCGCACCATCTGGCAATCTGTTTCGGCGATGCAACTTCAAAAATCCGCCTTGCCGCCACCTTTTTGGATGCTGATTCCGTTGAGGTTTAGGCCATGTTCCTGGGACTCGATCTGGGTACGACGAACGTCAAAGCCATCCTCGTCGACGTGACCGGCTCGATCCTTGCCGTTGGATCCGCACCTGTCGAACGGTTCACAACACCCCAAGGGAGCGTCGAGCAGGATATTGATCAGATCTGGAACGCCACCTGCCATGCTATTCGAGAGGCTGCCGCGGTGACCACGGCGAAGAAGATTCAGGCCGTGGGTGTTTCCAGCCAGGGTGGCGCGTTGCAGCTTTTAGACGCTCAAGAAGAACCCATCGGGCATGTGATTAGCTGGCTCGATCCTCGTGGGAAGCCCTTCGACCATCAACTGGAACAACAACTGGGCAAAACCTATCTCATTTCGCATATCGGGAGTAATTTCAGTACGATGGTCCTCGGCCAATTGCTTCGCCTGCAGCAAGAATCATCCAACGCATGGAATGCGGCTAAACAGATTGGCTTTGTGGGCGATGTGATTGTCGGACGGCTATGCGGTCGACGTGCCTGCGATCCAACGAGTTTATCCATCGCGCAGCTCTACAATCCGAGTCTGGGCGATGTGGACCGGGAAATGCTGGAACACTTGAAAATCGACCACCTCCGCCTCCCGGATCTGGTGCCTGTGGCCGAACCGGCCGGTCGTCTTGGGAATCCGGTGGCCAGGCAAATAGGCCTTCCCGCGGGAATTCCCGTTTCCCCAGCTGTCCATGATCAATATGCGGCTTCGATCGGGGCCGGTACCGTCACCGAAGGAGATCTCCTGGTTGGAACCGGAACCGCCTGGGTGTTACTGGCGACAACCGGTTGCCTGAGCTCTCCCGTTGCCCCGAGAACATTTGTCTGCCCGCATCCGGTCGGCGGTCTATTTGGCCAGTTACTCTCCATGCATAATGGCGGTTCGGCCATCCAATGGGCGCTTCAGGCAACCGGTCAGACGGGGCTACAAGGAGAAGTCCTCGATGCGCATCTTGAGTCGGTTCCCCCGGCTGCGGATGGATTGCGTTTCTGGCCACATCTCATGCCCGGAGGTCCCAAGTTCGAATCATTTCGTCCGGGTGGCCATCTTGCAGGCATCCTTCTCGCCCATACGGCAAATCATCTACTCCGCGCCGTCGTGGAGGGCCTGGCCTGCGAATTGAATCGGCATCTAGAACGGTTCACGCGGACAGGACTCCCCGTGACCCGCCTCGTGGTCTCTGGCCCGGCCGCAACCAGCCGGGTGACGCCTCAGATCCTCGCGGATCTCACGAACCGCCCGGTAACTACTCTCAACCAATCCGCTGTCAGCTCGTTTGGTGCCGCAACGATCGCACGTGCCATGGTGGATCCGAATCTCAAATTGCGCGAATTGGCGGTATCCCTTGCACCGGTCCACCACACCCTTGTGCCTGGCCAGCACGCGGCCGTATACCAGGCCCTGTTTCAGGAATACCTCCAGCCACTGGCCTTACCAAATTAGGGATCGATTTTCGCATGCTTCCTATTCCACTGCATCATGTTTGGCAATACACCGACGTTGATCGGGCATTTTGGGATCGTCATCTGGACGGCTGGATTCCACAACGGATCTTCGATATCCACACGCACATCAACGAACCGGAGTATCGACTGGAACCAATCACCGATCAGAAACGCCGTCAATATTGGGTGAATGAAGTGAGCGAGCCAATAGGTGCCGCCGATACCGAGCGGTGCCAGAAAATCGTTTACCCGAATCGCCAGGTTTCCTGTTTGGCATTCGGGCATCCGAGTCTCGATTACGACATTGACCGGAGCAACGCCCGTCTGGGAAACGAATGCATCCGGCGGGCATGGTATCATCTGGTGGTTTCGAAACCCGACTGGTCCGCCGAGCGTTTGACCGCAGAACTCGACATGCCCAAGACGCTGGGTGTCAAACCGTACTATGCTTTGATTCCCGGCCAGGATCCCAACACACGCGACAAGTTTCTGGAGGCCAGCATCTTCGAGTTTCTACCCGATCATCAGTTGGCGGTTTTGAACCGGCGGCATGCCTGCGTCATGTTGCATGTCCCGAAGGCCGGACGGCTTGCGCACCCGCAGAACATCGCGGAAATCAAGCAGATCCGTCGTGAATATCCTGATATCGTATTGATCATTGCCCATCTCGGGCGAAGCTATACACTGCCGCATGCCGAGCAGGCATTGCCGGAATTCACCGGCGATGAAGGGATCCACTTTGACAATTCGGCCGTTTTAAATCCCGAGGTGCACCGGTTCGCGCTCCAAACGATCGGCCCGACACGGATCCTGTACGGCACCGATAATCCCATCTTCTACATGCGGGGCCGCCGCCAATGGCAAGGGACATCGTATACCAATCGAACCAATTACCCGTTCTATTTCAATCAGAACCGCGAACCTCCCGAGATCGAAGCGACGTACACGTTGTATATGTATGAAGCCCTCCTCGCCCTCAAGCAGGCCGCTAGCAAACTCGCCCTCACGGCCGACCAGATCGAGGCCATCTTCCACGGGAATGCGGAACGGATCATCGCATCACTAGGTAGAGCTTAGCGGAAATATCTGTCTATATCCATGAATATCCCAATTGGACCTGCCGTCCATGATTACGATCATCGATAACTACGATTCGTTTACATACAACTTAGTCCAGCGCCTGGGCGAAATCGACGCCTCGCTCGATATCCGCGTTTATCGAAATGATCAGATTACCGTACGTGATATTGAACGTTCCAGGCCAGAACGTGTGATCCTATCGCCGGGACCCTGCACACCAAACGAGGCGGGTATTTCGGTCGAATGTGTCCACCGGCTGGCTGGGAAGGTGCCACTCTTGGGAGTCTGCCTGGGCCACCAGTCCATCGGCCAGGCATTCGGGGCCAAGATCGTCCGCGCCCAACGTCTCATGCACGGGAAGACGGACGCCATTTATCACGTGGGTGGGCCGCTCTTGCATGGGCTGGAAAATCCATTTCAGGCAACCCGCTATCACAGCCTGATTATCCAACCCGATACATTGCCCACTAGCTTTGATGTGACTGCATGGAGCCATGTACCCGATAGCGGAGACCGGGAAATCATGGCAATCGCGCATCACCAATGGCCGATTTTTGGACTCCAATTCCATCCGGAGAGCTTTCTGACGTTGGATGGAACGGAAATTCTGCGGCAGTTTCTTGCCGTTTGACCAGAAGCGGGGGAGGAGTGGGATTGTCCTGCTGGTCTCAGGACCAGCGGCCTGGCCAGTAGTGGCCAGGGCTGAACCCTCGTTCCAAGAATGCCCGCATAATCGTTTCAAATGATAGGGACCGATGGATTCGAGCGATCCGGAAGCTGGCAATCGACGAGCGATCTCCAGAGAGGCAATCTCCCTGGACGATACAAACCGACGAATGAAACCGCATTGGTCATTTGGAATGGAGGCGAATTATGTGGAGGGCCATGTTTCTAGCGTTGGGAATTTACTGTGTGCTTATGGGCCTTGAGGGATTGGTTCTTGAAAGCGCTTCTCTCAAGGAATGGGTCACCGACGGTCCCCGGGATCTCCACCTGGAAAAATGGATGCCCTGGTCCATCCTGTCAGCCGGGGCTATCGTGATCATCTACTCCTTCACAATCCCACGGCGAGCCAAGGAGTAGCGGAGTAGCCAAATCATCCTTTTCTTGCTATCTTCCATGGCCCATCGTAAGATAAAAAGGCTGGATAGTAATACTGCCGATTGGCGCGATTGATTCGCCTGCCGGGCATGGATTCCAGGGCGAACTTGATGCTATCTGGCGGGTCTTTCTTGAAGCGGATGATTTTATTTGACGGGAGTCCCATCACAAGTGATCAATTCATTAACGAAGAAACAGCAGGCCCAATTGACAACAGGTGCCGACATTGTTGTCCAAACCCTCGTCAACCATGGCGTGGATACGGTATTCGCCTATCCTGGTGGGGCCAGCATGCCCCTTCATCAGGCCCTTACCCGGTTTTCAGACCGGATCCGGACCATCCTGCCGCGCCATGAGCAGGGGGGCGGATTCGCGGCGCAAGGGTATGCACGCAGTACCGGCCGGGTTGGCGTCTGCACGGCGACGAGCGGTCCCGGTGCGACGAACCTCGTCACAACAATCGCCGACGCGAAACTCGACAGCATCCCAATGATCGCGATCACCGGCCAGGTCGCAACCCACCTCATTGGAAACGACGCCTTCCAAGAGACACCGATTGTCGAGATCTGCCGCGGGATCACCAAACACCATTACCTCGTCACCGATGTCAACGACATCAGCCGTATTATTCAAGAAGCGCTTCTGATCGCCACGACCGGGCGATTCGGGCCGGTCCTGATCGACCTCCCGAAAGATGTGCAGATGGCAACCACGATCCCTGACTACAATGCCCAACTTGATCTGCCGGGCTATCCTGCGGCGATCCGCCAGGGCCCTTATTTCCAAGCCAAGCCGGAACAGATCAAGCAGATTGTCTCTGAAATCCACCGAGCAAAGCGGCCGCTCATTTATGCCGGTGGCGGTATCATTGCCTCCAATGCCAGCGATGCTCTTCGAAAACTAGTCGCACGGACGAAGATACCTGTCACGATGACCATGATGGGTCTCGGCGCGTTTCCGAACGATGATCCACTATCTCTGGACATGCTCGGAATGCATGGAACCGTCTATTCCAATACCGCCATCTATCATGCCGATCTGCTCATCGCTCTCGGCGTCCGGTTCGATGACCGGGTGACGGGAAAGGTCGCGGCGTTCTGCGAACACGGAAAGATTATCCATGTGGATGTCGACGCATCCGAAATCAATAAAATCAAGCCAGCGCACATCCCAATCGTTAGTGATTTGAAATATGCCCTGGATGAGCTTAACAAAATCGTTGAGCCACCGTCCGATATCGATCCATGGATCGAACAGGTCCAAACTTGGAAACGCCAGGAGCCTTTTCGTTACAACGAAGATTACCCTGGTATTCTCGCGCAACATGCGATTTCCGAGCTCTGCCGGCTGGCCCGCGACCGCGATCCGATTATCACCACGGGTGTCGGGCAGCACCAGATGTGGGCAGCCCAGTTCTATCGGTTCGACAATCCCCGCACGTTCATCACCAGCGCGGGTCTAGCAACGATGGGATTTGGCCTGCCAGCCGCGATCGGTGCCCAAGCCGCGCATCCCAACCGGCTCGTGATCGATATCGATGGCGACGGAAGTTTCTTGATGAATATCCAGGAATTGGCTACCTGTTTCTGCGAAAAGCTCCCCGTCAAAGTCATGTTGATCAACAATCAGCATCTGGGCATGGTTGTCCAGTGGGAAGACCGTTTCATGCAGGGCAATCGGGCCCACACCTATCTCGGCCCCATTGACAATCCTGAAGCCAAGGGCCGGGGAAACGGGATTGGGCCGGACCGGCGTTATCCCGATTTCGTTTCAATTGCCAAGGGATTCGGCTGTGGCGCGGCAAGTATCCACCGAAAGGAAGACCTCGTCCCGGCAATCCAGGAAATGATTGCCTATCATGGCCCGTTCGTGCTCGATATCGCCATTCCCTACCAAGAACATGTGCTTCCAATGATACCGAGTGGCGGAACCGTTATGGATACCATCAGGGAGTAGGCACCTTCTCCCTCCTTGAATTTCACCAACATATCGTCCGTAGGACGAAACGAGCAACTCGATCTACCATCGACGGTTCATCGGATGCCACCTATTGTCACTTTTTGTACTTCATCGGACGCTGTATCAGCGAACTTTGGGAGGAGGCACTCCCGCCCGGTTAAGAGGTGTTATCCAAATCGTTCTTTAAATTCAATGAAAATTCTTGATCTCTTGCCAACAACAGGGTACCATGGGAGTACCTTAGCGACACGGATCGGGTGCAAAAAAGCTTGTTCAAAACCTGCGAGAGGGTGCCAATGTTTGTAACACACTCTAATGCATTTGTCTCTCTTCGATCGTCATTTTGCATGGCCGTCATTTCTGGAATGATTCTAGCAGGAATTGCGGGTGCCGGTCTCGTATCATTGGAGCCGGATCTGTTCGGTTCAGGTACCATGATCCCAACGAATCTTGGGGCAAGGCTCAGTTTGGGTAATGCGGCTGATAATACCTTAGTAGCTCTGGAACCTACGGGTACCTACGGTATCTCTCCCTCAACCGGCAGTCTCATTTATGGGTGGCAAACATTAATCAATATGACGGATTTTGATCGCGCTAGAACCTTTGAGGCGGTAATGGACTACCCAACATCTTATGTCGCAGTAGATGTCCTATGGCCATACGAAGAAGGATATTATTGCCCAGGCTGCTATGGTTTTTCGGAAGGAGTCATTTTCCAGGCATACGATACATCCAACAGTGTATTATTCAGCAAAATTTACCCACCTGGTATGCATGGAACTTACGATCGGCTCTCCTTATTTCAATCAGGCATTAAGAGAATTATCGTTGGCGGTTATGATGCATATGGACCTTCCGGGGGGGATTATTTTGGAGCGGATCATTTCGTCTTTAATGCATCTCCAGGACTTAATCTGAAACTTGATGCTGGACAAACCGTTGAAGCCCCCAATGGAATGAATATCCAAAGTGGTGACGAGGTGTCTGGCAATGGCACCATCGATGGAAACCTATCCAATCAGGGCGGAATGGTATCTCCTGGTGATTCCGCAGGGGAAATTACAATCACTGGATCGTTCCACCAAAACTTGGATGGTATAACAGTTATGGATGTTGGATCCATCGAAAGCGATCACATCGTGATTGGTGGCGAGGCTTATTTTGGAGGGATATTAGAACTCGTCCTGCTGGATGAACTGGCGTTAACCGAAGGTGAGTTATTGGAATTAATGACTTATAGCACTCTGGGTGACGGTCGCTTCACTGAAATTCGCGGGCTCGATTTACTAGGAAATAACCTGGATATTGTTTACGGTGAATCTTCTTTAGGCCTCATTCGCACTTCTGTCGTTCCTTTACCTGCCGGGATTTGGCTCATGGGAATTGGAAGCATCGGTCTTATGGGATTGAGAAATCGGTTGGTCAGGCGAATCAAATGAGATTATATCCTCAGCCGTGGATCTGTTCCACCGTACCGTTCGGTGAATCCCAATAACAATGAGCATGGACTGCCAATTCTCCTACGATCAGGTTGTGGCCGAAGGCCGCATTAAGGCATTCTTCAAGGAGCCAATGTTCCATCCTGCTTAGATGTACTTTTAGCAGTTGTCTTCGACTCAAATTGATCGACGAATTGCCGCACGATCTTTGCCGGGAGCGCGTAGCATCGCGTCCGGCTGAAGCGGGCGATGTTCAGGCCCATGAAATGGCCATCGATATCAAATACGGGACCACCACATTCGTGGGGTTCGATGTGGGCGTCATGGCAGAAGACCGCGTCGAATCCCGCGCGACGAAGGCTCGGACCCCCAGCAAATTCGTCGGCCACATGACGCCCGGTGACCATTGGCATGCTTGCCAATGCCACCAGAAAATCCTTTTCCCTATCATCACGCTTGACCAGGACGCGAATGGTCTGGCCCGGTTCGTGCGCACGGATCATGCCAATCATTTCGGAGACGGATGAAACTGGCTTGTCTCCGATTTTCAGGACGACGTCGTCCGGCCGAATCCCCACCTGCTTGGCAGGCCCATCCAAGATCTGGCGTATGATCACTCCGTTCTCTGAGAGATCCAACTCCACGCCCAAGTAACCGTTTTGTTTCTTTCTCGGTGATGGCACAGGTTTGGAGCCAACTACGCTCACGAGTCCACTTGCGACACCCGGGCGTGGTGATATCAAAATCGTGCCTTCCAAATATTCGTTCCGCAGGTGCAAATGCCTGGCACCTTCCAATGGATCGTCGACTTTTAGCAGGACCAAATCGTTGCCTTCATCGCGAGCGACCACGCGCGCGGGATGTTTTTTTTCGAGATGGTCCAATATTGCAGGAGATTCGCCTATCCGGGAATTCTTGCTCACAACAAGTCCATCGCGGCGGAACAGGGTACCCAACGTGGAATTTTCATTTTCATTGACGTCGCTTGTAATCCGTACTGTACAATCGTCAAGCTGCTCCTCCAGCGGGGAAAATTCTTCCGCCAGACGGGTCATCGCGTCGTATCGGGCGGATGGGTCCTCCTTGGTCTCTGGATGTTCTGGCAGATGCCTCTGGATCTTGACGTTCTGGGGCTGGTCATTCCGGCGGATCTCCAACGCAAGATCGGAGTTTTCACCATCCATCCGGCGCCGAAGTTCACGGGCGATCCGGAATCCGGCCGTCACCTTCGTTTCGTGGACGCGTGTAATCCAATCCCCAGCTTGCAATCCGGCTTCGGCGGCCGGCGATGCCTCCACGACGGCTGCAATCTGGGCACCTTGGTCGGACGCTCGGCTGGATTCGAGCACGATCCCGAAGAGGGGCGCCGCATAGGGTGGATTGAATTCACCCTGCTCGCAGAGCGCGTCCCAATGCTCGCGGAACGTGTCGATGGGAATGTCAAAATTCGCTGAAAGGGGCTGGAGAATGTAGCTGCGAATACCGATCAAACGCCCCGCTAGATCGAATAGGCCTCCTCCCGAGTCTCCGGGCTCCATGAGGCATGTATTGTGGATATGGCCCCGTTCGTGGATGTCGACCACGTAACCAAACCGAACCACAAGACCGTGATGCGAATCATCACCGCCCGGGTGACTGATACTGATGCAGGGTTGGTGCCGGACCAAATCGGCGGA
>JAFGFZ010000294.1 GCA_016930815.1 Pirellulales bacterium
CCCGATGCGGGCGCCAGGGGCACGCTGCCGTCCAGAATCGCTACAACGCACCACGGATGGCCCAACAGATGATTGCCTGGTATGAATCACTTCGCCGGATGGGTTAATGCTGGCTCATCGGAATCCCAAGCAGTGTCTCATTCATGCCAAGCCGAGATGGCTAGGAGATTGTGAATAAAAGAATATCGCAATTCTTGGCGCGCTGTTAGAATACATGTAACCGTTCACGGGGACTGTCCCGATTTTCGCGGCGACCAAGGCGCCAACGGTATGAAAACACTCGATTCGCCGCGAAAATGGGACTGTCCCCTTGGCCGTACAAATGTAATCTGCCGGAGGATGAGCATTGGGCACCAGCAATATGTACCGTCGCATACGACATCTTGCTACCACTCGCTGGCGTGGCGGGGACCTGTCGCCATTTCAATTCCATGACAATCGGCGGCCGAGCGCGCTGAAAGCACGCGGCCTGCGATATGAAATGCTCGAGCCGCGAATCGTTCTGGATAGCGGGCCCTTCATCACGGAATTCATGGCAATCAACAATTCCACGACCAGGGATCAAGACGGTGAATACTCCGATTGGCTTGAGATCTACAATCCCAGCAGCAGCCCAATCGATCTCTCCGGATGGTACTTGACCGATGATGAGGACAACTTGGAAAAATGGATGTTTCCAGCCGTCACGATTCCGGCTGGCGACTATCTGGTGGTATTCACCTCGGACAAAGATCGCACCGATCCGATGCGAGAGCTGCACACCAACTTCAAACTATCCGGATCGGGAGAATACCTGGCGCTGGTCAAGCCGGACGGGACGACCATCGCCCACGAATATGATCCTAATTTCCCCGAACAGTTTCAGGACATTTCCTATGGGCCATTGCAGGGATCGATCGAAACAACGTTCGTGGAAGATCAGGTCCTGGTAAGGGCATTGATCCCGGAATCAGCCGGCGAAGACGTCCCTACATCGACCTGGACCGCGGCCGGTTATGACGATTCCAGTTGGCAGATGCTGATCACAGGGATCGGATATGATGTGGGTGGAGAACTGGATCCGTTGATCCATGAGGGAGGTGATACATCGTCGATGCAGGGTAATACCGCATCGGCCTACCTCCGCTCGACATTCAATATTATTGGTGCGGTACCCGATTATGATCAGCTCCTGTTGGATGTTCATTATGACGATGGATTTGTAGCCTATCTCAACGGCGTCGAGGTCGCCAGCAGCAACGCCCCGGAGGGGCCGCTCTCGTGGGAGTCCACGGCAACTGGCAATCACGGCGGCACCATAACTTCGATCGACTACAATGGCTTTGGCGATGGTGAATCACGTGATGATTTTAGTCTTCTCGGCAATGCCGCTTGGTCGAGTACAAGGCTTCGTCTGACACGCTCGGCTGCCGACCAGGCAGGCGCCGCCTGGATCTCCAATCCGTTCAAGTTTGGGGAGGACTACTCCTTCAATACGTATATGGCCATCGATGTCCATTCACCGGCTGGCCAGAGCGATCCCGATGGACCGGGTGGTGACGGAATGACGTTCGTTCTCCAAGCCGCCGGAAATAACCGGCTCGGTGGTTCCGGCGGGGCGCTTGGACTCGATGGGACCGGCATGGCGTTTGTTGCCGTGGAATTCGATAGCTGGTATGTCGGTTCCTTCGATCCCAATGACAGCCTTCCATCCCATGTCGGTATCGACACCAGCATCGCCGGGAATCTGCAGCGTGTTGGTGTGGCCCCGTTCAACGGAGGTGAATCGGGAGCCAATATCCGATACGTCTGGATCGATTACAACGGCGTCACTGATTTGATGGAAGTGTTTTTTTCATCAACCACGGATAAACCAGCTGTACCCATCCTCTCGACTGAAGTGGATCTAGCTGAATTGTACGGTGGAATTACCGAATTGTACGCCGGGTGGACCGCCGGCACCGGAACCGCGTTCAACTGCCATGATGTCCTCGAGTGGGAGATGACCACCGACGCCGGCGATCTCGGTTTGACAAGCGAAACGTTCGATATTTCTGAATACATCGGCCTGTTGCAGACCGGAGAGAATGTTTTTGCGATCCATGGGCTCAATGAAACAGCCAGTGATGACGACTTCCTGATCCTCCCCACGTTGACTGCCACCGAGTTGTCAGTTGTCCATCTGGACGAACTGAAATACTACAGCAATCCAACACCTGGTGAACCGAATAGCATGGGTACCGAGGCTCCGGCCGGTCTCATTACCTATTCGGTTGCCAGTAAAACATTTTCGGCGCCGTTCCAATTAATTCTCTCCACGAGTAGCGCGAACGCATCCATTCGATATACGACCAATGGCGCGATCCCGGACGAATCCTCCACGCTCTATACCGGCCCGCTGACCATCAGCGCATCGACTCGGATTCGTGCCCGTGCATTTGAAACTGGTCTGGCGCCAGGACCTGTTGAGAGTGAGAGCTACCTTTTGATCGGCTCTAGCTTAACGAATTTTCGGGGAACTGGGGAAGCATTCGACTCCAATTTGCCGTTGATGATATTTGATTCATTTGGGAACTATCGTGTTAATTCCGAAGCGACTCGCTTGGTACCCGTTTCGTGTGTCTTCATCAACACGGGCACAGATGGTAAAGCGGTGATTCTTGGCGATGCCGAATTCGGAGGCCGGGCTGGCATGCGGATCCGAGGTCAGTCTTCAGAGGGCTGGCCCAAACATCAATATGCACTGGAATTCTGGAGCGAGTCGGTTAGCGATACCGGGCTCATCTACGCCAGCGCAACCGAGGATTTGGCTGTCTCAATCTTCGGGCTGCCGGAAGAATCGGATTGGGTTCTCAACGGCCCCTATTCGGATAAAACCCAACTGAATAACTATCTGTCATTCCTCTGGTCGAACGCGATGGGGCTCTACGCCCCACGCGCGATGCTGGTCGAAGTCTTTGTCAACTCCAATGGTGGGGCCGTTGAATATCCCACGGATTACGTTGGCACCTATGTCTTGCTTGAAAAGATCAAGATTGATGAGAATCGGGTGGATATCGCACAGCTATCGCCAGCCGACACGACGGAACCGGCCATCACGGGCGGTTACATCTGGAAAAAAGACAAAGCGGGCGTGGGGGACGTGCCCTTTACAACCAGCCGGGGGCAGCAGTTTCGCCATGCGGATCCGGACGACTCGGAAATCACCGCCGCCCAGACGGCATGGCTTACGAACTATATCAACCAATTCGAAGCTGCCCTGTATGGGCCGAATTTCACGGATCCGGAATTGGGTTACCAGAAATACATCGATGTCGATTCATGGATTGATACATGGATCCTTGTCGAAATGACCAAGAATATCGATGGATTCCGGCTGAGCACCTATTACCACAAGGATCGCGGCGGCAAGATCAAGCAAGGGCCTGCCTGGGATTACAACCTGGCTCTCTCCAATGCTAACTATCTCGAAGGCGCCTATCCCAATGGCTGGTATCATGGCCTGTGCAATGATTACGACTACCCGTACTGGAGGCGACTATTTCAAGATCCGAATTTTGTCCAGCGGCTTGTCGATCGATGGTACGAGTTGCGGCAGACAATATTCAGTACCGAGAATCTCCTGGCGGATATTGATGCGGCGGTCCAATTGATTTCGGACGGTAATCCCAATCCGCAGGTGGGCGATCATTTCAATCCCGTGAGCCGCAATTTTACCAAGTGGACCAATATTACCAGCTACTTGTGGCCCAATCCATTCTTCGGCGTCGGAGATTATCCAACATCACCACTTGGACGATCTCCATCGAAATACAGCGACTATATCTATATCATGAAATGGTTCATCCAGAACCGTGTTGATTGGATGGATCAACGCTATGTCGAGGCGCCGACGATTTCCGTCGTGGGGAACCAGGTCACGATCACCGCGCCTGCCGGCGATATCTACTACACGGCCAATGGCACGGATCCGCGTGCTGGATTCTCCTCGTCTCCGAGCCAAGAGACACTGCTCCCCGCGGGCTCCGAGGTGGCGGTCCTGATTCCGGAAAACGGCGGGCTGGGAACGAGTTGGACTGCGCTTGGATTTAACGATGATTCCTGGATCCATGGCACGAGCGGCGTTGGCTACGACGATAATCCGGACTACGATCCCTACATCGGTCTGGATGTCACCACGGCCATGGATGGGGTTAATGCGACAGCCTATATTCGCTCAACGTTCACTGTCAGTGGCGATCCTGCATCCTACAACTACATGGCGCTTCAAATCCAGTGCGATGACGGATTCATCGCCTACCTGAACGGTGTTCGTGTCGCGAGTTACAATGCACCCGCATCACCAGACTGGCAATCCGAAGCCCCCACATACAATAACGAGACCTTTGCCATATCGTTTACCGAATACGATATTTCGGACTATCTCGGGTCCCTCCAGCAAGGGCAAAACGTCCTGGCAATTCATGGACTCAATGCAGGCGCTACGAGTAGTGATTTCTTAATCACGCCGCGGATTGTGGCTGGTTCGGACTACGGGCTGTTTACACCGGATGCAGTCAGGTACTCTGGTCCATTCACGGTGGATGAAAATGCGATCATTGCAGCTCGCGTCTATGACGAGTCGCATTCCATCGCTGAAACGACCGATTTCAGCGGCCTGGCAACCGCGGCGGTGATCCTTGAAACACCCGTCCTTGCAATCAGTGAAATCAACTATAATCCACACAACGCGAATCTGGTACCGGGGCTTGGCGAGTTGGACGTTGATAACGACGAATATGAATTCATCGAGGTAATCAATCCGAGTCTGACCGAAACGGCATCTTTGATTGGAGTGCAGTTCACAGGTAGTATCGAATTCAATTTCACCGGCAGTCCGGTAACTCAACTTGGGCCAGGAGAACGGGTTCTGGTCGTCGGAAATCAAGCGGCTTTTGAATCACGCTATGGCACCAGCCGGCCAATCGCCGGTGAGTTTGAAAACGGCACCCGGCTTTCGAATGCGGGTGAGATGATCCGGCTTGAAGATGGCGTGGGTAATGTGATTCAGGAGTTTACTTACTCGGATGGCAATGCTTGGCCGGGCCGGGCCGATGGTGGAGGGAGTTCGCTGGTCGTGGTCGATGCGAATGGCGATTACGACGATCCGGATAATTGGCGGAATAGCCTTGCGTTTGGCGGAACACCTGGTATGGCGCCTCTGGCCGATACTTTGGATGTTGTTATCAACGAAGTCCTCGCCCACACCGATCCGCCGCTGATCGATTCGATCGAGTTGACGAATGTTAGCGATGTGACGATCGATATTGGTGGCTGGTGGCTTTCCGATAACAACAATAACTATTTCAAGTTCCAGATTCCCACCGGCATGAATTTGGCCAGCGGCCAATACGTTGTATTCGATGAAAGCCAGTTCAACAGCGGTGGCGGTTCGCAGTCGAACGACTTCGCCTTATCAGCCGATGGTGAGGACGTCTGGTTGATTCAGGTTGATGGCAACGGTTGTCCGATCCGGTTTGCAGACCATGTTTCGTTTGATGCAACGCTGATCGGAGTTTCTCTGGGCCGCCTCCCCGACGGGAGCGGGGAACTGTTCCCACTCGCCCAACGATCGCTTGGCCAGGCAAACGGCGCCCACCTGGCCGGCGACGTCATTATCACGGAATTACACTACAATCCGGCGGATACGGGAAGCAGTGTGATCTCCAGGGACCAACTCGAATTTGTCGAACTTTATAATCGATCGGGCATGCTAGTCGATGTGTCGAATTGGCGCCTGCGAGGTGGCATTGATTTCGACCTGCCCCAAGAGACGATCCTGGCCAATGGGAGTGTGCTCGTGATCGTCTCGTTTGATCCAAGTAACACAGTGCTTGATGCCGAGTTCCGTGCGATCCACGGCATAGATAACAGCGTGACGCTGTTGGGGCCCTGGGATGGTGTGCTGGACAACGGGGGAGAGACCATCAAATTGCTGGCTCATATCGATCCACCCGTTGGGGAAACGGATCCAACGTACTATCTGGTCGATCGGGCGATCTATGACGATGACGCACCATGGCCAATCGAACCGGATGGAAATGGACCATCGCTTACGCGGATCAGTGCCGAAAATTACGGCGATTATCCTGCCAGCTGGTTGGCCGCGACCCCAACGCCCGGCACGGGCCCGATGTCGGCTGATTTTAATTTGGATGGCAGTGTGGATGGAGAGGATCTCCAGATCTGGGATTCCGAATTCGGGAACACGAGCGGTGCCGCACAAACCACGGGGGACGCCGATGGGGATGGTGATGTGGATGGCAACGATTTTTTGATCTGGCAAACTGGATTTGGATCCATGACAGGCAATGCGGTGGGATCTGGATCCAAGGCGGATGGCAAGAAAACCATTCACGGGCCAACGGCACTTCCCGTCTTGGATTCCACGGCCAATCCAGTCGTGGACGAGGTCCAATCGGATCGCGGGGTAAATCCATCGGTGAATGATCCATCGAGTTCGACTAGTCTGGTTTCGACCATCGACTCCGTGTTTGCCGCGTTCTATGCCAGTTCCGAATCTCCGGTCAGGACCCATGTGCCGTTCCAATGGAGCCGCGCGACGGGACCATCCGCGCCGGGAATCGAGGCGCTCGAGTACCCAGGGCGCCCATCGCGAACGAACAGGATTCTCTTGCCTGAAAAAACATTCCCTGCGTTCCTTGGGCAACCGGAACTTATTTCAACCGCTCAGACTCAGTCGCATCCCTCCGTGCATCAATCGAAACCAATCAAGTTGGTCGGCATCGGCCAACTGGGAAACGACTTTGGGAAGATCGCTGTCGATAGCGCGCTAGAAGAACCAATCCACTGGATGGAACACGAGATGCACCGCCAGGGTAGACATTGATGCCGAATGAATCCTACGATGGACCGTGGGATCTACCAATTTTTAATCTAAGAACCTATCCCCAAATTGGCTCCCTGATAGAATGCCTGGCGAGAAAATTGGATCAAATCATCAACTCTTTTAGAATATGGGCCTGGCCCATCCTCGGAAAACACCCGGTCCGGAGCGTGGATCCGCCCAGACACTTGTCCATGGCGTAATCCTTTCTTTATAATGAAATCTCGTTCTTCCCGGAGGTGACTGGTGCCTGGTGGTGCCCCTGGTCTTCAAAACCAGTGCTGGGCTCGAAAGGGTCCTGGGTGGGTTCGATTCCCATTCACCTCCGCCATTTTTTCGCAAGTGAGATGCTCCTTGTTGAGGTCCGCTTCGCGTTGACGAAATACAACCGGTTGGATTTTGAATCCGTTCACCCTTGGGCACCGTTGACGTAAGTGATTGCGGTTTCCAGGGCGTCCTTGTGGTTCAACCCACGGCGACTTCCGCCATCCGTTCAGAGGCAAGATGAATCCTGCGATGCCATTTTGTGGTATGATTGATGGGTGCGAAGCCAATGAAACCAGATTCAGGCCCGTGCTTTAGAATGGTTTCGTTTTCGCGCCATGATCTGTCAGGATCGCTCGGTACCACATCTCCGTTTCGGCCGCCCTGCCAGACAGTTCGATGGATCCCCAGATCAGCGACAATGTACGGCGTGTGTCCGAAGCGGTCTTGGTGCGTTGCGAGTCCTTCACGGCGTTACCGCATGGGCCGGCCGAATCAAAGAGGCACAGCAGGCCTGCCAGATCGATCGACTGCCCGGATGGATTGAAGATGTACTCCATTCCTAGGGATGCGATGGCGACATGGAACGGAGCCTGGGCCCGATCCAGATCGATGACAGTGATTGGGAGACCGCTATGGAGTGAAACGGCATTGCAGGCATCGACGGCGAGATTGATTGATGTCAGAGTGTATTCGGTAGCGACCTTGACCAAATATTCCGATGCCGGCTTGTTCCGGCCAGTTGGCTTGAAACCACCGTGCCGCAGCAGATCGCGTATGGCACGCCGGATGGCATCGCTGCTTTGAAATGGTGCGGGCGTATCGAGTGACAACAATCCGAGCAACTCGGGCGAGGAGGTGATCTGGCCCAGCGTGTCCGGAAATTCGGTCACAAAGGCATGCAAGTCCAATAATGGATGAGGTTCAATCGTGAGCATCATTGCATTTTCGGTTTTTTATGAGAATACATATAATGGAACTCCGTAAACGAGCCGGATTTCTTCTGACCGTGGTATAGCCAATGTACCCTGCGGTCGGTGATTTGCCCACTCATACCGGGCTTCCGATAATCGCTCTGGTTCATTGGCCGCATCGCGGTCTATCAGATGGATGGTCCCAGGACCCCGAAGCAGACCCGCGGATAAAGAAAGGAAAAGCTGTCATGACCACGACACGCATTGAGAAGATCCTTGACCAGGTTGGATCGATTGCCTTCCCAGGTATCTTTGACACGCTTTCGGCCAGAATCGCAGAGCGGTGTGGTTTTCCAATGGCGTTCATTTCCGGTTATTCGGTCGCAGCGACGGCAATTGGCGAACCGGATATGGGATTGCTGACTCAGACCGAGATGGTCGATCGAGCCCGTCAAATCTGTGCAAGCGTCCAAATACCCATTATTGTGGATGCGGACACGGGGTATGGGAATCCTTTGAACGTTTATCGAACGGTGAACCAACTGATCGCCGGCGGCGCGGCGGGCTGTTTTCTGGAGGACCAGGTGTGGCCTAAAAAATGCGGTCATTTGCGTGGCAAGCAGGTGATTGCATGCTCGGACTACATCGATAAAATCCGTGCCGCTGTAGAGGCGCGTTCGGGCCGTGATTTTTTCATCGTTGCCCGCACGGATGCCCTCGCCGTGGAAGGCATGAATGCGGCACTCGACCGGATTTTCCAAGCGCGGGAAGCGGGTGCCGACGCCAGTTTTATCGAAGCGCCCGATTCACTGGAACACCTCGAAGAAATCGGCCGGCAGGCGCCGGCGCCGGTGGTGGCGAATATGATTGAGGGTGGAAAAACACCGGTGCTGGATAAGAATCAACTTACAAAGATGGGTTTTCAACTCATTCTCTACCCGTTGTCAGGACTCTTCGCAGCCGCGCGATCGATTGAATTCGTGTATCAAAAGCTGCGGTCGGATGGTACCACCTCGGGCGAGCAAGATCGCTTGATTAGCTTTCCAGAATTCAATGAACTGATTGGAGTGGAACGGAAATTTGCTCTGGCGCGACGGTTTGGGATTGAAAGTCCTGAATAGGTCCACATGAAGAGCTAATTCTAGAAACGTGTCCGTTGTTCAGAGACGAGAGACCATACGGTGTTGTGATAAATCCCGGAACCAGAAGCCCGGCTTTTGGGAAAAGCCGGGCTTCTTGACGGCTGGGAATGGCCATCCAATAGTGAAATTTTGAGATCGGCTCGAAGTTGTAATCCAAACGCATGGGATCTATGCCAGCTTCTTGATAATTCCTGGCAATGGTAAGGGGTAATTGCCCGACGCGTCGGGCAATGTCGGTGGTTCCATTTCGAAACTAGCCTCATCGGGGGACGGGCCGTATTCCAAGTCTGATGCGCAGACGTCATCCCATTGCGTCGGTTTGCCGGTATAGCATGCGATCTGCCCCATGACCGTTACCATGGTGCTGTTGACCATGTAATTGCCGCTATTGATTGGTTTGCCGGTCCGGACCGCGTCGATGAGCGCTTTCTGCTCGTCCTCGTAAGGATTGTTGTCCGGTCCTTCGTAGCGCCAATTCGTTTCACCCTGGATCTGGCATCGATCCAGGGTACATTCTCCCTTCGTGCCCATGATGATATCTCCGGCATTGTTGTAGCAGCCGATTTCTGTCCGGCACATAGCATAGGCTCGGGCTCCGCTTTTGTATTCGTAGACGACGGTATGGTGATCGAACATATCTCCATATTCTTCTCCGAACGATGATGCTCGCCCGGCCAGGCCGAAGCACCATTGGGGCATCTCTTCTTTCATGACCCAGGACATCCGATCCATGTTATGGACGAGCGATTGTGGAACATCGTCGCCGGATAGCCACCGGAAGTGGTACCAATTGCGGAACTGGAACTGGATTTCCGTGAAATTGGGTGCACGCTGTTCGACTCGATAGGGTCCGCGAAGGAACATCGGCTGCATGGCGACAATATCGCCAATAGCGCCGTCGTGGATGCGTGCAATGGTTTCCTGCCACCCCCGGTGGAATCGGCTTTGTAGCCCCGAGACGATACTCAATCCCTTTTCCTTAGCGAGGTCGCACACGGCTTGCATCCGCCGGACACCGACCGGATCGATACCATGGGGCTTCTCGACGAACACATGTTTCCCGGCCTTGATCGCGGCTTCGGAGTACATCGGGTGGAACTTTGACGCGCAGGCGATCAGGACCACATCCGCAGCGTCGATGACTTTTTGATAGCCTTTGAAGTCGGTAAAACAGTGGTCCTGATCGACATCAACCTGGTCCGGTGCCCTGTTTTTGAGAGACTTCAGCGCCGCTTGGACACGATCCTCGAAGACATCAAACATGGCGACGAGTTTGACATCGGGCCCGGCCTTCATGCTTTCCCAGGCCGCTCCTGCGCACCGCCCGCCGCAGCCGATCATTCCAATTTTGATTGTTCCATCCCCGGAAGGGTGGGCGGCTCGTGCGATCGACAGGCTACTCGCCGCGATAGCGGTCGAGGCCGTGGTTCCCAGGAATTGCCGTCGAGTTGGTCCATTTGACATGCAGGTGCCCTTTCATGTTGCTAGAAAGCACTAAGTTATTGAATAATACCAGAATTGCGGTCTTTCTTGTTTATGGATTTCGCCCCGCGGACCATGCCGTTGCTCGGCGGAGGAGTTCAGCCACGCCGGGCATTTGGATTGCCTTCACATCGTGGCCTAAAGGCGTATGAAAAACACGTCCCGTGCCATATTCAAAAATGAACGCCATTGGGTGATCTTTCCCAGTGATTTTAGATCGAGCGGTTGCGAGCACTTCCACATCGCGAGTCCCCTTAAGGCAGAAATACAACTCATCGTCCGCGGCTAGATCGTTCATGCCACGGGTGATAGGATGTTCCTTGTTGACAATCTGAATTGAAAACGGCCCGCGTGGATCATGGTAGCCACCCGTCATCGCTTCATCCCACACTTTACCGGCAAGTTGTTCAAATTCAGGCCAGTTCGGAAACGCGCCACAGGCAAAATGGAGCAGCATGAGGCCCTTGCCATTCTTCACAAAGCTTTCAAGATTCTCGCGGACCTTCGCTTCATGCTTGAATGGTTCATAATTCTTGAAATGCAGGATCACAACGTCATAGTCGAAGAGTCGATCGGATGCGAGAAATTCGGGATCTTCGATGATCCGCGTATCAAAACGCTTATCCTGTTCCACTAGATCGCGGAGTGCCGGGCCAGTTTGTTTCCAAGGATGTCCTGGATAGTCGACACCGGTGACGACCAGCACGCGAATTGGGGTTTCTTCCGTCACCGGTTGATTTGCCGCTTGTTCGGCTGAGAAGGCGGAGATAGACCAGATCCCAAGGATCGTCATTGAGAACAAAAAAAAGCGCCACATAGCAAAGCACCTATCGATTATTCCATGGAATGGATCCGAAGGAAGGCCGATTTTCATGGTAGGGTCCCTCGATAGAAACAGAATGGATAACAGAGGATATTATCCAGATTCAACGAATGAACACAATCCCGCAGGAAGATCCGCAAAGGACTTGCATCCGGTATATTCGTGATTTATCTGCGAACCCGGATCGGGTATGGTGGCCGTTCTGGTCGTCGTGGCGGATTCTGGTCAAGCTCTTTCATGATGACCTCGATCGCCTTTTCCAATTGGGGATCGTGGCCGGCAATCACATCGGCGGGCCATTGCTCGACTTCGATATCGGGCGGGACACCGACGTTCTCGACCACCCAGCCATCCTCGGTCCAGATGGCCAGATCGGGAGCCGTGACAACACCACCATCCATGAGTACCGGGAAACCGAGAATTCCCACGAGTCCGCCCCAGGTTCGTTTCCCGACCAGAGGTCCCAGTTTGAACTTGCGGAACATCCAAGGCAAGAGGTCGCCACCGGATCCCGCGGTTTCATCGATCAGCATGACCTTGGGGCCCTGGATCGAGGCGCTGGGTGTTTTCAGGTCAGCGCCATGCCGCATGGCCCAGTAGGAGATCACGGGTTTCCGCAGAAGATCGATATAATAGTCGGCGACCTGGCCTCCACCATTAAATCGCTCGTCAACAATGATTGCCTCTTTATCGGCCTGCGGGAAGAAGTAGCGTTTGAAATAGGCATGGCCCAGCGTCGTTGTGTTGGGAACATAAACATAGGCAACTCGCCCGCCAGTCGCCGCATCGACTTGGCGCAGATTGGCTTCAATCCAATCGCGGTTACGCAGTGCGTACTCATTTTGTAGAGGAACAATCTTGACCGTACGTGCATCTTTCCCATTCGCATCCGGCCCAACGGTAATTTCCACCTGCTTGTCGGCTGTCTTTTCGAACAGGCTATACAGGTTCGTTGGGGTTTTCAAATCTTGACCCTCAACAGCCAAGAGGTAGTCTCCGGCAAGGACATTAACGCCCGGGGCGGTGAGGGGCGCGCGGAGTTCGGGAGTCCAATTCAGTCCCCCGTAGATTTTCTTGAAACGATAGCGATTGTTGTCAATTTCATAGTCGGCTCCCAGGAGCCCCCCAGCAATGTGTGCAGGTTGATCGATGCGATCGCCGCCATCGACCCGATGGTGCCCCACGGAAAGCTCGCTGCATAGCCATTGAATCACTCGGTTCAGATCGGACCGGGTGGCCAGATGCGGCAGGAATACGGCATATTTGTCGCGCATGGAATTCCAATCGGCGCCATGGTAATTGGGCGCGTAAAAATAGTCACGATTGATCCGCCATGCCTCGTGATAAATCTGTGGCCATTCGGCCCGAGGATCGATCCGGATCTCAATAGAATCGACATTCAGTTTCCCTTCGCCCGGCTTGGCAGCGGAGGTGGCTGTGATCGCCCAATGACTCGAACTTCTGGTGAGCATCTTTTCCTTATTTTTTGTGAGCCAATAGGCGGAAACATCCGCGAGAACCGTTTCGGCTTTGCGTGTCTTCAGAGAGAACCTTTTCAATTCACTTTTCTCGCGATTCCCTTGTCCGGGAGGAGCTTCAAGAAAGTAAACCTCGTTCTCTTTCCCAGCACTTAATCGAGAATAGTCCCGTGTTGGGAGAGGTAAATCAAGGATCCGTTGCCCTAAACCTTCGAAATCAATTCGGACGGTATTTTCTGGCTTGCTCTCGCCTTCGTGTTTGGCATCACTGGATGAGTCGCTTGGGGATGGTTCTTTTGTTGAGCGATCCTCCGCGGGTTCCTCTTCGTCGCTCTCCTTGGCCAGCGGAGATGGTAAATCGTCGCGCAATACTGCCAAATAAATCGAATGAGTTATCTGCATGTCTGCGTTTGACATATCAAACCATTGGCGAACAGGGCCGGCATCGGTCGACGCGAGAAAGTAGAGATACTTGCCGCCGGCATCAAAGATTGGCTCGCTGGCATCACTTAGCCCGTCCGTGATCTGATGAGATTTTTCCTCCGCGAGTGAATAGATGCGAATCGTCCGGAAATACGTTGGGCCATTCAGTGAATAGGCGATCCAATTGGAATCCGGCGACCAGCTGAAATCGTTGAATCTTGACTCGTCTGGACCATAGAGGTGTTGCTGCCCGAATTTTGTTGATACTCCAGATTCGAGGTTGATCCAGTAGTAGCTAAGCGAGTTATCGGCATAGGCGATTTTTTTGCCGTCTGGAGACCAGCAAGGCGATGAATAGAAGCCGCTGCCGGGCAACTTGTATTTTTTGATCGCATTCTGGTCTTCGAGTTGATGGACATGCAGTTCATATTCGCCGGCGGCGTCGGAAAAATAGGCGATCCTGGTGCCGTCAGGAGACCAGGCTGGATCGCGGTCGTGTGCTCCTGTACTTTGGGTTAAATTCCGGGGATCGCCTTTTTCGGCGGGTAGTGTGATGATTTCCCCACGAACTTCAAACAGGGCTCGTTTGCCGCTGGGCGATATGTTCGCGTTCCGTATGTACCCGGATCCTTTGACATACCGGGGCCGTGTTTCCAAAAGCTCGGCAGCAACACCAATCTTGAGGGTCTTGGCTCTATTTTTATTCGGATGGAAAATATGCAATCGCCCGGCCTGTTCGTAGATGATTTTCCCGGTACCAGCGGCGGCGCTGGAGACGGGAAAATCATCGTGGTCTGTTATTTGTTCAACCGACTTATCTTGGATGCTGTAGGAATAAAGATTGAATTCTCCGTTACGATCCGATCGGAAATAGATATGGTCTCCGATCCACATTGGATCCGTATCGTTGCATCGCCCTTCGGGTTGTGGGATCTGTTCGACCGAATGATCGCCAAACGAATAGAGCCAAATGCGTGTCACCGTTCCGCCACGATAGTTTTTCCACTGCTCAAAACGGTCCGCCAAAGGTGTGTATGCCAGCCGCTTGCCATCAGGTGAGTAACAAGCTTTGTGGGCATGTGGAATGGGGAGCGCGGCCGGAAATTCGCCCTCAAGAGGAACGGTGAATAGTTGCGTATGACGATGGGTGAAGGTCGAGCGATCCGACCGAAAGAGGATATACTTTCCATCCGCGGTGCAATCCAATACCACATCATTGCCCGGGTGCCATGTTAACCGTTTCGGAATTCCCCCCTTGACCGGAATGATGTAGACATCCGTGTTCCCGTCATATTGGGCACTGAATGCGAGGTGCTTACCGTCCGGAGTGAATGCCGGATTGGTTTCTATACCAGCGTGGGTTGTCAGGCGGCGCGGTCCAGAACCATTGATCTTGGCAATCCAAATGTCGCGGTCGTAGACGAAAGCAATGTGCTCCTTGCTGATCGCCGGATTGGTCAGCATGAGCGTATCCTGGACATCGACTGCACAAGATGCCGTCCATGACCATACCACCCAATGGAATGAAAAAAGCACAAAAACGATTGGCCGTAGTTGGATCATGCTGTTGGTCTCGAAGCTGAAAAATGTTGTTGGTTCATACACGTTAATCTATCATGGCCGAAGGCCTTTTTGATAACCATTATAATATACTACCGAAAAAAACCTTTGAATTTCCATGATTTGAGCCTGTGGGCCATGCGACGGTCCGATTTTTGATTTGCTTTCAAGTCGTGGTGGTGATATTCTATGATGAAATCGGATGTTCTGTGTCGAATCCAATCAAACTAGGTGCTGGAGACGAAATCGGATGGCCAGTTTTTCAAATTCCACGATTCGACGAGCCTTTACTTTGGTTGAACTGCTAGTTGTGATTGCGATTATTGGAATCCTCGTTGCCCTGCTTCTGCCGGCCGTCCAGGCCGCCCGCGAAGCTGCTCGCCGAGTTGGATGCACGAATAACCTGAAGCAAATTGCCTTGGCCAGTGCGAATTTCGAATCAGCCCACGGTGAACTGCCGTATGGACGGAAGTACGACATCTGGGACTCGTATACCTGGTCCCAATTGATTCTTCCTCAACTGGAGCAACAGGCCGTTTATGATCTTTTTTGGACCTTGCAGGAATTGGAGTATGCCGCCACAACGCCTGGCCCGAACGGCCCGATCGGGGATGACGAGCGCATGCGGCAGGCACGCCACACCCTCATTGAGGAATACTATTGCCCCAGCGATATCTCGCCACAGCCGAACGAGATGAACACGCTCACCTACGGATTCTATCGAGGGAATTATCGTGGGTGCGTCGGCAGTGGGGATATGTATGGTGAATCAGTTGATTCGACGGATGGCCCATGGGGTGTTGGCGCCTTTCGAATCGTCCACAATCAGAGTGTTGATCCCGAGTCCGGCATCCAGACGCATGGCGTGCGTTATCGGCAGATGATTGATGGAACCTCGAAAACCATTCTTTTTTCAGAAGGATTGGTGCCGACCGTGGAGGGCTGGGGAGGGCCCATTGGTGAGATTATCTACGGTAACATGGGTGGCACTCTCTTTTCAGCGGCCCTGACCCCCAATTCATCTGCCCCCGATCGGCCGATGGGACCATGTCCCGACGACGCTGGCGACATGGAATACACGGCGCCTTGCCTCAGCCTTGGCGGGAATGCGTGGTTCACACCTAGCGGTTCGCGGGCTTATGCCGGAGCTCGGAGCAATCATCCCGGAGGTGTTGTCGTGGCGTTGGTCGATGGCTCGGTCATGTTTGTCAGTGATTCTATTGACTTAATAGTTTGGCGATCTTCGGCCACTTATGAAGGACAGGAACCCCTGTCGCTCGGTGATTGAATTTCTTCCGGTTAGGCAGCTTTCATGTTATGAACTGCCCAACCAATAACAAGCAAGAAGTGATGGATGGGAAAATGCTCGAGTTCTCCAAAACGCTTAACTTCGCCACATTGGTATGCATCCTGGCATGCCAAGCAGGATGCAGTAATCCGACAACGATCCGCGGTACGGTGACGTATGATGGAAAACCTGTGGAAAAAGGGGCTATCACTTTCACCCCAGTGGATGGTAAAGGACCTAGTATCGGGGCGAAAATCATAGATGGTACGTATTCCGTTGAAGAGGCGTCACCCGGCAGTTTCCAAGCAAATGTGATTGGTGTCAAGAAAGTAAATTTTGCCAGGGATCCCGCGGAACTACAGAAGTTATCCGGCGACGCGATCGCCGCGGGGAAGGATTCGGGCGGCCTGGTGGATCCGGCCGATGTCATTCCACCCGATGCGCAAGGCAACAATCAGACTGTCGACATCCAACAGGGCGATCAGACGATCGATTTTCACATCAAACCACCAGCCAACTAGCCACCATGATCTACCAACGATTCGTGGGATGGATGCATTTTCTGATCGTGTTCGGGATCGTTCAGACCTTGACGATATCCGCTGGTATCCCGGCAACCATTGAAATAACGCAGCTACCTGCTTACGGTACGGACGATCCATTAAAGGGTCGTGTCACGGGTGTCAATTACACTTCATATCATGTGGCACCTTATATTCACGTCGAGGGATCGGGATGGTGGACCAAACCCACTTCGGAAACGCCGACTGTTCAAATCAGCGCAAACGGTGATTTTGAAGTCAATGTTGTCTCGGGGGGGCTGGATCATGTTGCTCGGATCTATGATCTGCAGGTTCTACCAATGGATGTTATGCCAATCCCAGCCAGTGGAGCCAGTAGCGTGCCAACGAATCCCGCTTTGGTTGCCAGGACGTATCGCTATCGAAACGGGCCGATTGTGGAGTTTGCCAATCGTTCGTGGGCCGTGAAAGACGCGCGTTATCCTGTTGGCCCTGGTGGAAATTGTTTTTCGGCGCTGCCCCAGGATATCTTTGTTGACCCACAAGGTCGCCTGCACCTCACGATCACCAAGAAAGAAGAAACATACTGGTCCACCGAGGTGATTTTAACTCAGAGTCTTGGTTACGGAACCTATGTTTTGCATACGAACTACCGGGCCGATATCCTGGATGCCAATACAACTTTCGGCGCTTTTACATGGGATAGCTTCGGTGACGACACCGAGATTGCGTCGTGGCCATTCCGCGAATTGGACTTCGAGGATTCACGGTGGGGAAATCCATCCGACACGACGAATTCGCAAGCTGTTGTGCAGCCATTCAACGTGCCTGGAAATCTGATTCGGTGGACGTTGCCCGACCTGAGTCAGGATGCCTCGCTCACCCGCTGCATGACCTGGCTGCCAGGGTGTGTTCATTTCGTGACCGCGCTTGGCCATTACTCGCCGGGCCAGATCCCCGCAGACAAAATCGTCGACGAATGGACCTACGTGGAAGACGAAGATAGGAATCATCGTGTGCCGGAGCCTGGGCGCGAAACGTTCCGTTTGAATTTGTGGCTCAATCAATCGGCACCTCTTGTGTCTGCGCCAATTGAAGTGGTTGTCACCGATTTCGCTTTCACCCCTCCGGGGGACTTCGATTACGATGGCGATGTTGATGGCACGGACTTTTTGCGCTGGCAACAAGAATTTTCCACGAATCCTTTTGGATCTTTCGATCTGGCGTTATGGAAGGAAAATTTTGGGGCCGCGAGTCCCTTTCTCATCGCCGATTCGATGATCGTGCCCGAACCGGGTACTATGATGATTCTGATCAGTGTGGCTATCGTGAAATGGTTCCATCGGAATTTATGTGTAGAACATTAAGCCACCTTGCAGGAAGGTCGGACGTGATAACAGGCGGTTAAGGTGTTTTTGAAAATGGACTTATGTTTTTAGGAGCCGAAATAACAAGACCCTCTCCGGGCCACAGGGCCCAACTGGGCTTATAAAAACTTCAACCAAATGCCTTCTTGGAAGCACAACAGTTGTTGCACATGGAGTGATGGTTGGCAATTTGCCCCCTCCCCCTAACCCCTCGTTGTTTTACACAAGTCAATCGAAGCCTCAGCCCCAACGGGGCGACCTTATACAAGCCCAGGGTGGAGAGACGGGAGGGTAC
>JAFGFZ010000295.1 GCA_016930815.1 Pirellulales bacterium
GCAACAAGGGCCGCCCGGTCGGGAGACCGGGCCGCAACAAGGGCCGCCCGGTCGGGAGACCGGGCAGCAACAAGGGAATTCTTTCGCTGCGCAACCTTCGTTAAAAAATCATAAAGCGGCTTCTTGGATGGCCTGTTCGGCTAAGGCCTTTCGTTTGGGGCAGCCGTGATTTTCCCACCATCGGGCTGCGGTTTGGGCATCCCAATCGTCGGTAACATTGGCCCGCTGCAAGGCATCGGCCAATTCTCCAGACGTCTGGAATCGATCCGCGGGATCTTTTTGGAGACATCGAAGAACAATGGTTTCCAAGTCTGGCGGAATATTCGGATTGATTTCACGTGGCGGGGTGACCGGTTCGGATGCGTGGGCGATCATGACCTTCATCGGCCGATCGCGGACGAAGGGCGGCTCTCCCGTCAACATGAAATACATCACCGCGCCCAGCGAGTAGATATCGCTCCGTGGGTCGGTATCGTCTTCACCCGATGCCTGTTCTGGCGACATGTAGAGCGGGGAGCCGGTAATGGCCCCTTCCTGGGTTAGCGATACCTCGCCCATATCGACGATCGGCTTGGCCAGGCCGAAATCGAGGAGCTTGGCCACATCGAACAGGCCGCCCCGGCATGCTGAAAATATATTCGCCGGTTTGATATCCCGGTGAACCAGCCCGATCGAATGGGCTTCCCCCAGAGCAGCGCATACCTGCGTCAAAAGATGCACAATCCGCGCTGCCGGTAATGGGCCATGGAGTTCGACCAGTTCGTTCACATTATGCCCCGGAAGATATTCCATGACATAATAGAACGTACCATCCTCCGTTCGGCCGTAATCGTAGATATCGATGGAGTTCCAATGGGATAACTTCGCTGTCGAGCGGACCTCGCGTTCGAATCGAGCAAGGATTCGCGGATCGCCGGCCTTATCTGGATGAATTAATTTGACCGCGCAAGGCCGTTTCATCATCTGGTGTTCAGCCAGATAGACCTCACCCATGCCCCCGGAGCCGATGCGTCGCTTGAGCCGATACTGGCCAAGCTGTTTCGCCTCGAATGCCTCACGCCGCAGCGAATTGATCGAATGAACGCCAAGCGTCGCTGCGACCACGGCGAGGCTGACCTGTAGTGGTGGATTGGTCAACATACTTCGGAATTCTTCCCGGCCGAGCAGTTCAGCGACTTTTGGATTGGTGAACCAATGATAGTAGATGACGATGATGGGCGCAAGCGCAAATGAAACAAGCACCGGAAGGGCCCGTTGCCAGGTATTGGGAATAAAGAGCGCGTAGAGCAAGATGATCATCATCCAAAAGCCAACCAGATTGGGGACATACGAACGCTGGCCTGGCAACTCACAACAAAGGCGCATGGCATGGATATCGAGTATGAAGAAGAAGATCGCCGGCGCGCCGAAAACGATCACTTCGACTATCCTGAGGTGGGTGAGGGAATAAAGGCGATGCCGGCAGAGGCCGAAGCCCACGATTCCCAAGAGGATAATCACGCCGATATGCAGCCAGAAGATATTTGGGTGGCTCGACTGGTTGTACGTGCGGGACCAGATCCAATTCCATAAAAGGAATGATAAGAAACCTGCAAAGAAAAGGAGTGCGACGATCCGAAGTCGAGCGTGGAGAATTGACTGGGTTTCGGATGCCAGATGGGGCGTGCTCCCTTCGATCAACGCCACCTTGCGCCGTGCCGCCGCCTGCAACTCGGCCGTCGTTCGACCGCTTCCAGGAGATCCTTGCGACGGATCCACTCCAGGAGGAAGCGGTCCGTCGATGGTCTCAGTGCTGGCATTTGAATTGGTTGGGCGTCCCATCAACGCCTCCGAGATCGGTGGAATCGTCAATGCTTCATCCTTGCGGATCATACCATGATACAGGAACGGTCAAGGGATAGGGAGGACCGAGCTGGAAGAGTTGATGCTTGCGCCTCGTTTTTACCGGTCGCCCTTGATCTCGAATTCCGTACTCGCGCGGCCGATCTTGTTGCTCAGCATGTCCTGGACAATGAGTTGAAGCGTGTATTTGCCAGGATAGATTCGTTGCGGCAGTTTGATGCCGTATTGCGCATGGAAATCGCGGCGGCGGCTTTGGCAAAGATCTTCAATTTGAGGGAACAGGCCACTATCGACACGTTGGCCGCGATCGTCAAGGATTTTATAGCTCGCCTCGAGGACTGTGCGGTAGCCCTGGTCCGTTGTGTCACTCCGATAGTTCTCGATTTCCGCATAGAGGGTCACTCTTTCTTCCGGGGAGAACTGCGGTTTTTCGATTGCCTCGTAGATTCCAAATCCCGACACCCGCTCGCAGAATGCCAGGTTCCGGACCGAGAGTGTGCCCAACTCGCCCAACAATGCGGTTGCCTCAGAAAGTTGGGATTGGGCCAGTGTGGCGCGGGATTGGGCGTCGGGCTGCCCCTGATGGTCCATGTAGGTTGCCAATGCGAACAACTGCTTGCTCCAATAATCCTGCTGCGTCGGCGATATGCCGGGGATTGGTCGAAGGGCATCCTCGCGCCGGCCTGCAATCAAATACAACATGCGAAGTGACGCATGGCGGCGGATCTCGTCCGTTGAATCAGGGGCATCCGTTGTCGCTGCTTCCAATTGCTCAATCGTGTTCTCCAACTGCGCTACCCAAGATGCCAGCGGATGGTTTGGATCCATGGCTGTGGCATTCTCGGGATTGGCCGTGGGCATATCAAAAGGATCCGGTGATCGAGGGGCCGTGGTCGATGTTTGGAAACCGGCCGATTGAACCATGGGCCGTTCCAAGCCGTGGAGCGGATGGGAATCCTGATGGGTACCGGTTGCCATGGGGCTTTCAGGTGCGGGGACCATTTCCGCGCGAAGTGGATTGTCGGGCAGGAGATCGGGGGCCGGCGACGGATCGATGGTTGATCGAGTCTCCTTGGATGCACGTGAGGACGATGGCAGGGATCCCTGGATCGGTGGCTCTGGATCCTGATCATTCGGGGCCTGGGCCTGGGACACAGGACCTGCTGAACTGCGTGCAAGTTCCGGAACAGAGGCAGTTCCAGATGGATTGGTTCGCTCCGACGAAAACGACGCCCTAGATCGATGATCCAGTGGTTTCGCAGAGGCCGGCTGTGCGCCCGTCTGCTGGACGAAACGACATCGATCCAGATCACGATCGACCAGCTGCTGGCGGTAGGTTAGGGCGGCATGAAAATGATGGACAATCAGGGGCCAGTGCGATGGTTTGGCCGCGTGTAGATCCTGCATCAGGATTCGATGCGCGTCGGGATCAATCTCATAAATGGCCTGCAATTCATCCATGACTGTGGCCATTGCCTCGTCTTCAGTCGGTTCTGATGTCGGCAGATCAGAGCTGACAATCCGTGAATGATCAGTCGAACTGGCCTGGTTTGGGCTCCGCTGGTTCCCTCGCCGGTTGTTGACTTGGGCCATTTCCCCAGGGTGGGTGGACCCGGTGCGTGCCTGGATCGTCGGGACGTCGTTTTTTTCTTGCCACGGCATGCGGCAACCAGTCCCGAGGACGAGACAGATCAACGGCCCGACCAAGCGTACCTGCAGCGACGGAAACAGCACGTCCGCAACCTCGAAAAGAATGGAGTTAAAAGGAGGCAAATCGTAGGGAAACCAGGCCACAAAGACAAGGGGAATATGCGGGCTAACGGAATCCCTTGGCGAGGCGGAGGATCAGCTGTTCGAGCACGAGTCGAGGCAGGTCGCCGCTGGAATGCGTTCCTTTCATGGCAAAATCCGCGTCCAGAAGCCAATCCAGGCAGTGGTCGGCCCGGTCCCGGCCCAAGAGGCGGAGTTGATGTTCCGCGGCTTTGAGCTTGAAGGGAAGGATCCCCGCGTCCTTGAGAGCGGATCCGATGGGGATACGGCTTCCGTTGCGTTCCGCATCGGTGATGAGGCGACCGGCCATGGTGAGTCGGCGTAATGAGGATGCAAGCAATGGCAGCATTGCCTGAGGGGCCTCGCCCGCGGCAAGCAGGCGATCGAGTTGATGGATTGCCTCGGGCGCGTTGCCGTCCAGGGCTGCGTCGATCATCTCCCAAACTGTCCGCGTTCGCCATTGACCGACGGAGCTGCGGACCAGTTCCAGCGTGACTTGCTGATCCTGGCCAACCAGTCCCGCCAATTTGGCCAGCTCCTGGTCGAGGAGTCCTGGCGCAAGAGAGACCATCTGAAGGATCGCGTCGGCGGTGGTTGTCGCCAGTTTCAGGCCATAATGCTCGGATGCCCATCGGATGAGCCAATCACGAACACCGCGACACGTGGCGGCCGGCATCTTCCCGTTGGGGTCGGGTGGCGAGCAATCGATGACGAGCCATTGTTCCGATGCCAATCGCTTGGCGAGCCGGGTGTTGCCGGGCCATGCCGCCACATCCAGGACCAGCACGGCATCACGGCATGGTTGATCTACGTAATTTTCCAGAATGGCCCGGTAGGCCGAGACAAATGGATCGGCCATCTCGACGATCACGAGCCGTACCGCACTCCCAAAAAGTGAAATGGTGGATAAGGCATCGAAGACATCTCGAGGCTCGGTTTCCTGCCCATTGAAACGCGTTAGAGATAATTCCGCATCCTCTTCTTCCCGAAATAGCATGCGGCGGATTGCTGCGATCGTCTCCCTTTTCAAAAAGAGATCCCCACCATGGACAATACAACAGGGCGTCGGTCTATGTTCCTTCGGATTCTGAAGATAGGTCAGTGCCGAAAGGGATGATGATGTGGCCACGGATCATAGTCCTGAAAAAATGAAATGCCCCCTATAACCTAAGCTTATGACATTCCGGCGTCGTGAGATCAAGTAGAGCCTAACAACCCGCCGTAAACGGCCCTGATATTCCATTACAAACAACATGACAAATCGACAATGCATTGACGCCGGGGAAGGGATTTGATGTGATCGTTCGCGATGCACAGATTCATCATCGCTTTGATAGAATCATCTGAACTTTTCTTCAGGCCGATTCATCGGCCTTTTCCGCCGTAGGCGGTACTAGGCCCGTGCTTGAGCACGGGTAAGCAGATTCGAAATACAGCCTGTTGTATTTCACCCCCCTCCCCCAACGCCGTTAAGTATTTTAATCCTGACAGGTTCGTGTTTTCCGCAAATTTCGCACTTGAACACATGCCAGCCAAATCCATTCGA
>JAFGFZ010000296.1 GCA_016930815.1 Pirellulales bacterium
CCAGCATTCAACGAAGTGGATGTCTTGGCGAGTCGGTATCTTGACAATTACGCCACTGGCGCAATCGACCGGCTTGATATCGTCTACATGAAATTTCAGACCATTTCATCGCAGTCGATCTCTGTCGAAACATTATTACCGCTCGGTTCGATCGGCTCCGAGGGAGCTGGCCAGTCTGGCGGTGCTTCCCAGGCTCGCGATACAACGACCCCCGCGGGGGGGCATAGCGTCCGCGAACGTGCCTTGTACGAGTTTCTGCCCTCGCCTTTCAGCATTCTCGAAGAGGTTGTCCCCACGAGTTTCAAGGTGAGGCTTTTTAAATGCTTCCTCGATTCGGCAGTCAGCGAACAGATCGCTCGGATGGTGGCCATGAAGAGCGCGACAGAAAACGCAGACGAGCTAATACGCTTTTTGAGCACGCGATACAACCGTGCCCGTCAAAACCGCATCACCAGCGAGTTGATGGATGTCATTGGTGGCGTCGAAGCCTTAAGTTAAATCCCAAGCCTGCATAAGAAATCTCGATCATGGCAACAGCAATCCAAACAAAACAAAACATCGGCCGAATCACGCAGGTCATCGGATCGACATTTGATGTTGAGTTTCCCGAAGATCATATGCCAGCCATTTACAATGCAGTGCGGATTGTCTCTGAGCATAAGGGAGTGAAAATCAACCTCACTAGCGAGGTGCAGCAGCAACTGGGGGGTGGCCGGGTCCGTTGCGTGGCTTTGGGGAGTACGGATGGCTTGATTCGCGGGCAGGAATGCATTGATACGGGCAGCCCCGTGACCGTACCGGTTGGCAAAGAGACGCTGGGCCGTGTGTTCAATATTACCGGTGACGTGGTCGACGGTCGCGGGCCGGTGGATACGGAGGAACGATGGCCGATCCATCGTGATCCACCCGACCTGAATGAACTCTCGACCAAGACCGAGATCTTTGAAACCGGAATCAAGGTCATCGACCTCTTGACGCCCTTCGTCCGCGGTGGCAAGGCCGGCCTGTTTGGTGGAGCGGGGCTTGGAAAGACTGTCATTCTGACCGAGCTCATTGCCCGGATCGCCAGCTCGCACGGCGGATATTCCGTCTTTGCGGGTGTTGGTGAACGAACTCGCGAGGGCACGGACCTCTGGCTTGAAATGCAGGAAGCCCAGATTGGCGACACGGGCCGACACGTGATCGACCAGACCTGTATGGTCTTCGGTCAAATGAACGAACCACCGGGCGCCCGGCTCCGAGTTGGCCTCTCCGCCTTGACGATGGCTGAGTATTTCCGAGACAAGCTCGGTGCCGACACGCTCCTGTTCATCGACAATATCTTCCGATTCTCGCAGGCCGGGAGTGAGGTTTCCGCATTGCTTGGCCGGATGCCCTCAGCGGTCGGCTACCAGCCAACCTTGGCAACGGAGATGGGCACGTTACAGGAACGAATCGCATCGACGAATCGTGGCGCGATCACGTCGGTGCAGGCCGTCTATGTGCCGGCCGACGATCCAACGGATCCGGCGCCGGCAACGGCGTTCGGCCAGTTGGATGCCTTTGTTTACCTCGAACGTGCCATCTCCGAAAAGGGGATCTACCCCGCCATCGATCCGCTCGCCTCCAACAGCCGCGTCCTCGATCCCCAGTATGTTGGCGAGCGGCATTACGCCATTGCCCGCCGAGTCCAAACAATCCTGCAACGGTACCGCGAATTGCAGGATATCATCGCCATCCTCGGCGTGGACGAACTTTCCGAACAAGATAAGATGGTTGTCCATCGGGCCCGGCGGATTGAGCGTTTTCTTTCCCAGCCGTTTCTTGTTGCCGAAGTATTCACCGGAAAACAGGGTGAAATTACAACCATGGAAGAGACAATCCGCAGCTTCGAAGAGATTTGCGATGGCAAGTGGGATCATCTACCCGAAGATGCTTTCATGTATGTCGGTGCCGTCGAACAGGCCGAAGAGCAATGGAAGAAGAAAAATCGATAACGTCGTCTATCCAGCTTGTCATCGTAACGCCCGAGGCGAAAGTACTCGACACAACGGTGAGATTTGTCGCGCTGCCGTTGTTCGATGGCGAAATTGGCATCGGCTCCAATCATAGCCCAATGGTTGGCAGACTTGGCTACGGAGAGTTGCGGTTCGTTTCTGGCGAGCAGAAATGCCAGCGCTACTACATCGGTGGCGGTTTTGTCGAAGTCGCCAATAATTTGGTTTCTGTTCTAACGAATCGGGCACTACCAGCAACGGAACTGGATATCGACGTCGCGAAAGAACAACTCCAAGAGGTCCTCAAACGGCCGGCGGCCGGTGACGAAGAACTGGCGATTCGCCAGCAGTTGTCAACCCAAGCACGGGCCCAGATCCGAGTCGCCGAGCGGGCCCGATGATCGGAACGGTCATTCGGATCATTCTACTTGAAATGGATGTGAGGCTATTGAGGATTCTATCTGGAATGCACCATCGGACGATCCACGAAGATATCCGTTTTATTGATTGATCGCTCTGGTCGTCGAGAATTGCTTCACCATTTCGAACCGTGTGTTCGCACAAGTTTCGCCAAACCGCTCCTTCCACGCGATCGCGGCCGGATTCTCCGTAGGATTCCTGCTGGGATTGAACCATACGGTTCCAACCATCCGACACTCGATGTAGACCCGCGAATTCGTTGAGCGATCCATGTGTTGGAGTAGGCCGGCTATTCCGTGGAGTGTCTCCTTTTCCAGACCAGACGTACCCATGCACTCAACCCACATTCCCAACGCCCGCCCAGGTTCTGGCCTTGAGAAATTCCATTCAGCCACCCAATGGAAAGTGACGTTGGAAATTCTCCGAGGTCGGGCCAGGAATCGATGGCGGCCGATTCAAGCCCCGGCGTTTTTGATAGGGACCGCGGCGGACTGTGATCTTGTTCTCGGAGATGAACGGTATGCCGAAGTCCATGCGTGTATCCTGGTTCGGGAAGACGGTGTATGGATGCGGCACTTGGGCTTTGAACCTGAAATCACGGTCAACGGGACGCCGTCCGGACGCATTCAACTGAATGATGGCGATATCATCCGGACGGGACCCTATGAGTTTCGGATTTTAATCCGGTATCAAGATCGCAAGCCAGCCGAGGATCCATCCCATTCCATTCTGAATGGCCCCCATCGACTTCGCATCCATCCAGCGACAGTGAATGCTGAAATCCTCGCCCAAGTGCAGGGACTTCTGCATGATATTCGATCAGCCATCCAGTTGGACGAGTCGGCAATCCGGTTGTATGTCAAACCGAATGACGGCATCTGCCCTTCACGATATCCGGTTCTGGCCGCTGGCCAGATGCTCGCTAGCTGGCGGGCCAAAGGTGCCTAAGGCGGGTAGTCTGCGAAATCGGCAGAGGATTTGGCTGGACGCTGGGATGGCTTCCCAATTTTCCGGCCTGCAGGACCGGCGATTGATCGACGCTAGCATTCAATGGATCCTATGTTTGCAAAAGGGCACATCAGCGCTTGACATTGTTGATCGATACACGATACATTAGTCATCGTTGGAATTCGCTGCGGTCTTCTACTCGAATCACACCATGGAAAACCACGCGGACCGCTGAATCCTATTCATTCGGAGAAGGACATCCCTTTCAGACAGACAATCATCGATTCTTTTATTGTCGTAGCGTGGCGCATTCGAGGGTGTAGCTCGTGTTACACCGCGGAGAGGGAGCATGGCTGCTCTTTACAGGCAGGTCTGCATGAAGCGGCCGACGTGATTGTTGGAGCCGCGTGTCGCGTTGATCGCGATCGCACTTCATGGAGGAAACCGCCAAATGGAAACGCGGTCATTGATATTCTCCGAGCACGACCAGCGGACGAATAGCGTACCTGAAAAGAGTACCCTCGCGATCGTAGGAGCTGATACGGTCCCGGTTCGCGGTGCGCCTCCAAGGAACGGTACCCCAACATCCGATTCCCAGAAACGACGTTCGCAACATGCGATCAATGAATTAGCAGCCCGCATCCGGCAGCGCATCCAGGCCCAAACATGCGGCCGGGTCCGGAACCTTGTTGTGACTGTCAACGGGAGTCATGTGATTCTCCAGGGGCGATGTTCCACCTTCTATTCCAAACAGCTTGCCCAACATGCGGCCATGGGAGTTCTCGAGGACGAAGTTCTGGTCAATGATATTGTCGTCCTCGTTGCGCGATGAACGAGCCCGCTAGAGTCTTGGCGTGTAACAAGCGCGTGGTGCGCGGATCTTGCAGGATGCTATGATGAGGTGGCATTGCGGGTCTCGGAGAGACCCGCCTAGACTTCGTGGCGGCCTTCGGCCACGCTAGGTGATGGACGCAAGTAGCTGATCAATTTGGTTGAGCTTGAATTGTGTCACACCAGATAAAAAACCTTTTTGGGGTAGATCGCAGAGCAGACGGTGAGCTTGTCGCGCCAGTTTTGATAGGCACCGGTCACGCGGTGCATCCTTGGAAACTGGCTCCGGAAGAATGACCAATACTTGGCAATCCGCCTTCCCACTAAACTGGCCGCCACCGGGTGCCATCAGGATCTCCACTTCTGGGCGGAAATCGTCCTGATTCTCGGAAAGGGTCGCGTTCTCACATGGAATGGCCGATGGGACCCCTCGATTGGACTGGTGGAGGATTTGGGGGAGAGACTTGGCGAATAGTCGTCTTGCCAAAGCCATTTCCGGTTCCCGCCCGATGATTCGAAATTGGATGTCGTCCAACGTTCGCCGGATCAATCCATCGCGGCAACGCACCAGCCGTCCAGGGCGATGCAAGTAGTGAACGTTTTGGCCATCCCAGTAACGACAAACGGCCGTCGGTTCGGGCGGGTGCCATAAATGATACGTATGTGTCCAGCGAAGGATTGATCCAATACGGATCCCGGTTGCCGCGAGACGTCGTCGGAGGTCATCATCCTCCCCGCCCCAGCCGATGAACCGTTCATCATAACCGTTCACGCGAGTAAAATCCGATCGCCAAATCCCGATGTTACCACCGGCAAGTTTTGGTTTTCCCGGGTGACGAATCAGGTTATAGAATCGGGCTTTTCGGTCGCGCCAAGCGAGCTTCTTCAACTCGCTGCGCGGGGTAAGATCCGGAAACGTGTTTGCCTGAATGGCAGCTTCGTCAATGCAAGTCGAGATCTCGCGATCGAGCCGGCAGCAATAGCCTCCCATGACCCACCCGGCATGCCGGTGGACCAGATGCTGCCTCACATGATCTCGTGGAAGAACACAATCGCCATCGAGAAATAAGAGATAGGGGGCCGAACTGGCCGCAACCCCCTTATTGCGGCATCGAGCGAGCCGGAAACCTGCGTGGGGATGGGTTGTGAAACGAACAGGAAAGGTTACTTCACGGGCAAACGTTTCCACGACCTGCCGTGTTCGATCGGTTGATCCATCGTCGGTGACAACCACTTCGATCTGCCCCTCCACCTCCACCTGCAACGCGATGGAGAGCAAGACACGATGGAGGTGTTCTGGTTTTTGGTAGGTCGAAACGAGCAATGCAACTTCGGGGCAACATGGCTGGGTAACCAACCTTTTCATCTTTCAGGCCGCCATCGTTTGATGATTCTCGACATCCGTGGTGCGATTATCGTGCGAGGATTCACGATGCATTGCATGTTTTGTCAAACTATGTTGCAGTTCCCAGAGCTTTGCATATTTGAGGAACGTGTAGTATGCCATGAGGAGGCAGTAAATCAGGCCGGAAGTACGGTCCAGAAAACCACGCCGCAGGATATAAAACTGCAAAAACCGGGCGGGTGGGCGGAGGACCAATCCAAGGAACGATACCCGGCGTCCCTGATCATACATGTCCAGGGCGGACCAGGTTGTATACCGGTTAAAAGTCTGGACAAAGCGATTCAAACATTGGCATGTATAGTGATGCATGCGGCCGTGCATTCGGCTGACTTTGCCAGTGCGGATCAGGACATCGGCGTGAACCCGCATGTCGGAATAACGGCCAACGGCTTTCCGGAACAGCCGCACACTCGTTACCGTCTGGGTCCCGGAATACCAGAGGCGATGCCCGAGAAAATACGTTGCGAAACGAATATGGTACCCATCATAGGCTGGAGTTGTTCCCATCACCCTGCGGATTTGGCGGATCAACTTGAAGCTAGGCCGTTCATCCGCATCAACGATGAGTACCCAAGGATGGGTCGCTTGGGGGATGGCCCAGTTCTTGAAATTGGCCGAATTGATGTACTCCCGCTCAATGACTCGGCACCCCTCCAACTTGCGAACAATATCCAGAGTCCCATCGGTCGATCCGGAATCGGCGATCAGTATCTCGTCGGCAATAGGCCGGACCGAATCAACACACGCACGGATATTATGGGCTTCGTCCTTGCACGGAATGAGGACCGTTAACTTTGGCATCGGCTCGGATTCTCCACGGCCCCTTGGTAAAATTTTTCCATGAGCGGAAATTGAAATGGCCCCGTCGATTGGGCGAACTGGGCACCTTAAATGAGGGCCATTAGGGTAACAAGCAGTCATTGGAAGGCCAAGGTCAGTTCGGCTAGTTTTTCGCACAGCCCATGATCCGTGACACATCCGGCTGGCATGCGGACATCGGGCTCTTCAATCCGGGGCACATGGGGCATTCCCGCCGCCGCCACTAACTTTTGGGAGGGAGCAGGATGCGGTCAACTGCTTGGTGCATCCATTCCAAGCCGATGTGAAATTCGATCTCGATCGCCATGGCCCAAAGCGGGAGATTTCCCAGACGATGCTGATTGATCTTGACAAGGTCCTTCTGGGTGCAAAGGACGGCTGTGGTGCCGGCCGTTTGGGCCCAGTTGGCAAGGGCTGCAATATCTCGAGCCGAATAGGAGTGATGATCGGGAAACACACGCCAAGCTGCCACGTGGATGCCGCAACTTTCGAGCGTCCGCCGGAAACCCAGCGGACTCCCAATCCCACAGAAGGCGGCAACCGGTTCTCCTTCCAGCAAGGTCCATGATTGGCGGTCTCCCATCGTGTTGACGAGTGATTGGGGGGCATGGGATGCCTCGCACCAGAAGGCCCGAGGCGCCAACCGCTCGACCTGCTTTTGGATCTCCAACCGGCTCTCTGGATCAATCACGTCGGCACGACTCAGCACAATCCCATTGGCCCGGGCCAATCCCAGGGCAGATTCCCGCAGGAGGCCTCGAGGGAAAATCCGCCCATAGCCGAAAGGATTCGTGGCATCCAGGAGCACGATATCCAGGTCCCGGGCCAAGCGTCGGTGCTGAAAGCCATCGTCAAGAACAATCGTATCGATCCGGTGGTCTCGAACGGCAATTTGGGCTGCGGCAACACGGTCGGGATTCTGCAGGTGGAGGATCTCAGGTGCCGTGCTCTCCAATTCGAGAGCCTCATCGTTACGATTCCCAGTGGAGGTTCCATAGCCTCGACTCAAAATTGCCACGCGCCGGCCAAGTGCCTGGACATGCTGGGCAATCCAGCGGACCATCGGGGTTTTGCCAGTTCCACCAAGTGTCAGGTTGCCCACGCTGATCACCGGAACTCCGGCCGAGTACGTTTCAGCCTGACCTCGGTCATAACGCCGATTCCGCCATGCAACCGAAAGGGCATAGGGAACTTCGATCCCGGCTAGTATCGCCCTCGAAACCGACGCCACCATGCCTTGGCTCCGGCCACTCACCAAATCGTGAAAGAGAGAGGCTCCAAACATGATGAAAAAAAGGTATGGAATCATGCAAAGCAATAATACGTCTGAATCTTTGCCGGAAACCGGTTATAATGGAATCAGTTCCAACCGACCAGGAAGCACGACACGATGGCCACAGGATCCCTATTGCCGCCCCAGCAGATGACCCGACATTCGCCAGTCGCGGTGATCGAATATGACCGTTACATCGACCAACAGATCCGCCGGACGAGTTGGCAGGTGAAGTTGGTCGATCTGGTCTCACGCTTGCTCACAATCGGTGTCGGATTGCTCTCGGTCCTCCTGCTGGCAGCCATCGTTGAACACTGGGTGATCCCAGGCGGATTATCTAGCTGGTTACGCTGGATTGCCTTTTTTCTGATCGTCAGCCTGATTGGCTGGTATGCGATCCGCTTCCTTTGGCCACTTGTGGCCATGCAAATCAACCCGATCTATTCCGCCCAGACCATCGAGCGCCAGAATCCCCAGCTCAAGAATTCCTTATTGAATCTACTTTTTTTCAGGCAGAAACGGGAGCAGGTGCCCCATGTTGTCTATCAAGCCGTGGAACAACAGGCTGCCCTGCGGTTATCGACCACCAGTTCCGAAACGGCAGTGGACCGCACCTTCCTTGTCCATACGATGTTGGTTTTCCTGGGACTTTTCGTAATTGCCTGCCTGTATCAAGTCCTCTCTCCCAAAAATCCACTGACTACGGCGGGTCGCGTATTACTTCCCTGGGCCGATATCCGAACGCCAACCCGAGTGTTGATCGAGGACCTGCGGCCACAAGATGTGGAGGCCGCCCGAGGAGAACAGATCGAGATCACCGCCGTAGTTCGCGGGCAACGCGACAGCGAACCTGTATTACTCCGATTCTCGACCGAGGATGGCCAGATCGTCGAACAAGCAATTCCAATGACATTGGGCAAAAATGAAAATCAGTACCATGGAATCTTACCCCAAGAACCACCGCCCGGCCGCCCGCCCGGTATCCAACAGAACATGCGCTATTCCATCGAAGCCGGGGATGCCCGTACCCCCAATTATCGAATCACTCTTATCGAACAGCCAACCATCACCGTGGATCGAATCGAACTGGACTTTCCAGCCTATACACTCTTTACTCGGCAAATTCAGAAATACCAGGGCGATATTCGGGCCATCGAGGGAACGCGGGTTACTGTCCACGCCCAAACCAACCAACTGTTTCATTCTGGGTATATTGATCTCAATTCGAATGGACGCAACAAGGTCCAACTGAATCCAACAGACAACGACTCACGGAACGTGTCAGGCTCGTTTGAATTAACCCTCGATGCGGATCGCGGTACACCCGAATTCCTGAATTATGCTCTGCGGTTCCGTAACCAGGCTGGTCAGCAGAACCGGCAGCCTATTCGCTATCGAATCGATACGGTTCCCGACTATGCCCCTGAAATCACGATCCTTTCCCCAACCGAAGAGGTTGTGGATGTCCGATTCAGTGAAACACTTCTAGTTGAAATCGAGTCCCGTGATCCGGATTTCGCCCTGAAGCATGTCCAGATCCTTGGCGAAATCGATCGTGAAACCGTGTTGAAACAGGATCTGCTGACCGAGGAATTTGTTGGGCGTTTCAGTGGGATCTGGGCATGCATTCCGGCCAAGATGGAACTCCAAGTCGGGGACGAGATAACTTACTGGGCCGAGGCGGCGGATAACCGGGCGCCCAATGCAAACATCTCGGTCAGCAAGCGGCGACGGATTCGAGTGATCGCGGATCTTGCGACGGACCAAAGTGCGGAAGATAGTCAAGACGAGTCATCCGGTTCGCAGAATGCCGAGGCAACCGGCTCGAATCCATCCGAGACACCCGACTCGAAAAAATCGCAGCCGACCGATTCGAAGGACACCACACCGACGGATGCCAAGGATTCCGAGCCGACTGATTCGAAGGACGCGACGCCGACGGATGCCAAGGATTCCGAGCCGACCGATTCGAAGGATGCGACGCCGACGGATGCCAAGGATTCCGAGCCGACCGATTCGAAGGACGCGACGCCGACGGGCACCCAGGATTCCGAGCCGACCGATTCGAAGGACGCGACGCCGA
>JAFGFZ010000297.1 GCA_016930815.1 Pirellulales bacterium
ATTTCGGGGACAAGGGCTTGGATGGTTGGCTCGTATCCTGAATCTCGACTTGTGTACAACAACGAGGGCGTTGCCCTAGGCTACGGTCATTTTGGCCTTCGGCCAAATGAATTTTACTGGATTCCAATTCCTAGGGCATTCCCCCAGGCTACGGGATATTTCGCCGTCGGCAAAATGGATTGGAAGTTTCCAAAGCGCAGAATCCAAGCTTCTGCATCAATTTTTTATCGTCCTTTGGCTTCAGCCGCATCACGGGCCTTTCGAGCCTGCTCGACACGTTCCTTCTGGGCCTCGATTTCCTTGTCGATCGCTGCCAATTCGGCTTCGAATTTTTCGGTAATCTTTGCCCGGCGTTGGATTTCCTTTTCATCCGGCTTGGCTTCCGGATTGAGATTCTGCAGCAGTTGCCCCATCGTGTCCTGAGTTTTTTGGGCATGGTCCACTGCAAGATCGAGGGCTTTGTTCGGGTCCGCCATTTCATTCAGATCGAGGGTCTTGCCCGCTTCGACCGCGCCTTGGAGGACATTCCCGATCAGTTTTGCCGCGTCCTCGTTCGTCGGCAGGAGTTCCGATTGATACGCTTTGACGAGTTCAGCCCGTTTCTGCTCCAATCGGTCAAGCGCGGCAAGTTCCGCATTGTAGATCGAAATCAAATCGGCCAGGGATGGCCCTTGAGGGCTGCATCCGGCCGGAACGGTTAGCAGCACGGTCAGGAATAGCACCACGAATGTTTGCCGCCAACGCGGGGATGCTTTGGTATCTTCCCTATTCATTCTTGACTCCCACAGGATGAGTTATCAATCGTAGAGGATTTGTTCTTGACGCCAGTCCTTATCCTTGTCGTAGCCGAAAGCTTTCACGCGGGGACGGCGTTCACGAAGTCGGATCGAATTGATCCCGATATTGTGGCCAGATGCATCACGGTTTTTGCCGACACATTCCAAACGGAGCGTGTAGTTCCCTGGATCGGGCCAGAAATCCATCAGGTGGTATTCCCAGAGATCGGACTGAGGACGATAGAGGTCGATCGGTTTGCCCAGTTTGATGCCATTGAGAACCGGCTGCCAGATGCCATAATCGCTGGCGCGGGTGAGTTCCAGGATCAACCGGAGCGGTTCCTTCTCCTTAACGGCAAAGGAAAATTCCACCCAACCGTCTCCCGGATCCGCCGGCCCGTATACGAGCTGGCCCCCGGATTCCAGGTAGAGTTCTCCCTCCTCCATCTTCACATCACCGGCCCCGTGGGATCGTGACTTGGCGGCCTCTTTTCCCCAAATCAGGATCCGTTCCAAGCTCGGCAATTTCCGTTCTTCCGCCGACGGCGTTTCCGTGAATTTCTTGGTTGGGCCCTGTTGGTACCAGAAAGCCACACTGCTGAAATCATCTTCCCGTTCGTTCCAGCTGTGGGCCTTGTGCTCCTTGTTTTCATCCGGCGACATCCAGCCAAATGTTTCAAAGGTTACCCGGATCCCTGTGTTGAACACGAGTGGATCTTGAACGTGCCATCGATAGCTGCACGTCATCTGGCCAACGATACCCTCCTGCTGGTTCAGGAAGGGAACGCCAAAGTAGGGTGTGCTGTTCGGCTTCAAGCCCCAGGCGGACAGGAAGTAATCTTCCGTACCCGTGCCGCGAATGGACGGTTTGGCCTCTCCATCGATATAGATCTTCTCATCACCTTCCCCGAACCAGGCGGGGCTCCGTGTCCGCACGGAATAGACGGTGCCAACATAGTAGCCTTTCCCCTCCGCATTCAGGACGAGATAGTCCTTGCCCTTCTGGGCAGGATATTCTTGCCGGTATTGAGCGCAAAAATACATGGTATTCTCGGGAAGGGATTTTTTCTTGATCCAATCAACGTTGTTGTAGAGTTTTCGGATGGGTTTCTTGCTCTGATTGACAATCTCAATACGCGCCGACTTGCGAAATGGCATGTGCCAGAAGCAGTTATACGAATCACCATCCTCGACAATGACTGGCAGGCTGATCACTTCCATGCGTTTCCCGAAACAATTTGCGAAGAAATCGCCCACCGGAGCCTCGACATCGGGTTTCTCCCGCCCATCCCAGTAGATTCGTATCAGCATCTCTTGATGGTTCGCCGCGCCATCCGTCACCCAGAAATGGGGTTCATGGAGAAATGTCATCCAGATGTGCGTGATCACTCCAGGCCCTTCCAGGTCGGCCATCACATAGGTTTCCCCCGCCTCGATCCGGTCGGGGCGGTCCATGTTGTTCTCGCCATTGTACATGTCGTCTTCAATCCAGGCATTGGATCCGACACGCATGCTGCGGCCTTCTTCCCATTCAGTCAAACCGGCCAGCCCTTGTGCCATGACAAGGGACGTTCCACTTGCCATGCAGAATAAGACGACAATCCACGGGATACTCGATAGAAATCGGCTTTGAATTACTCGCATGCAACTATCCTCCGAAGGCAGGGGGGCGGACTCCATCGTGATTCAGGGCAGGAATCGTATTTTCTTTCCATTCCGTAAAAAAGACAGTCTTGAATCATTCCCCTCCATCATATTCCATGCCTTCCATGAAGTTCCAGGCCCCATTTGGCTCTCCCTTGCGCGAGGGGAATGCGGGAATGCATACGAAGCGGGTACGGAGACCGCCGTGCAAAGCGGCAAACGGTCACTCCAAGCAATTCCCCTGGGATTTTCATGGGGTACTCTTTCCCATCCCCCGATGATTCGTTGAGCTGCCTGGCGGATATCTTGCAATGACCGTGGCCGCGACTGCGTCGCAGGCGGCAGCTTCGTTCGAGCCGCCCTGGTTGGTGGCGACGAGGACGGCATAGTGCTTTTGGGGAGCGAGCCAAGCGACGGCATAGTTGCTGTTGTTGGTTCCGTTATGCGTCAATACCTTGCCACCACCCCAACCGCGTTCCAGAACCTGCCACCCACAGGCATAGTCGCCACCGAAGAGGGGCTCATGGAGCACCTGGAGCGTCTCGGAACGCAACAATTGTTCCTGGACCGGGCTTGTTGCCAGATGGAGTTGGATAAACTTGGCCCAATCCGCCATGGAACAGTGGACGATTCCACCCGGGCCGATAACCGCTGGATTGTCGCTATAGCGGCCCGGTTCAACTGCTCGAACACCCAATAGGGTTTTCCGGTGCTGGCGGGGTTGATCGAGGATTCCAGGAGTGCCCATCGGGCCGAATCCGGCCGTATCCATCGAAAGTGGCTCAAAGAGCAGCTCCCGCATAAGTTCTTCCCAGGCGGTATCCATGGTCTGTTCGGCGATCACCGCGGCGACCGTGTAACCGGCATTGGCATAAATCGTTTGGGTTCCGGGTTGGGCGGCTGGCTCTTGGTTCAGAACCATTTCCACATAGATACGCCTCTGTTGCCGGGGACTGCCGGGCAGGTGGTGCATCTCCCGGAATGTTTTCCCCTCGGGCCAGCTCGCCTTGCGAAGGCCGGCACGATGCGAGAGGAGATGTTTTAAGGTGACGTGCGCGTATGCGGGACAGATCTTCATTTCGGGGAATATTTCCACCAAATTCGAATCCCATGCGAGCCTCCCTTGATCGACGAGCCGGGCAATCATGGTCGCGGTCATCGCCTTGGTGCAGGATCCAAGATGGAATTGATCATCGGCCGTGACCTGGGCGTCATTTCCGATCTTTCGGACTCCGACCGCATCGAGGGCGATGACATGGCCGCCGGATAGTACGGCCGCCGCCACCGCGGGCAGCCCGTACTCGTCGCGGACTTTTTCCAGGATTTCGGATAGATCCTCGGCGGCAATTCCGACAGTTGATGCAAGCCATATGGCCAGGATTTGACTGGAGTGGCGGAATAAGAATTTGATCTTCCTCATATTTAGCATGTCTTGTGTTGGTTGCTATGTTCGGCCGCCAATTGTTCGAGCATAGCGCGGACCGATGATTCCAGATCGAGCGTGATATTTTGGATGACAGAGTGCTTCCCAGTTTTATATTTCGGGAAATAATCTAGTAGATCAAGTGGTTCGCCAACCTTGACGAATGCTTTCCGCGGCCCCCACATGCGGCGCTGATTGAAGAGTTCCATCTCCAGGAGGCATAGGACGTCCATGAAGCGTTCGACGGTCGTCATTTCGCGAACATAGTCATCATAGATGGCGACGAACTGCAGAACCCGCCACAGATCATGGTACAAGTCACGTGCGGCCTGCTGGCGTTCTGCAAAGAGTTTTTGTTCATAGGCACAGCTGCCGGTTGTCCCCTCAAGAATACGATCCACGGAATTGAAACATGTCCGAATACGGTCGAGGAGTGGCTGGTCCGAACGCGGATTGATTTCCAACTGCCGCTCAATCATTCGGACAATATGTTCCTTCATTCTTTGGATTCGCTCACCTAAGCCATCTGCCGCACCCGGTTGCACGCCATGTTTCTTTTCATTCGCTGCAAGGACCGCTTCGCTGATGTCGCGCAAGCGCTGGAGGCAAGTTTTCCCAGGTCGTATTCCAGGCGGAAAAAGCTGGGATTCCAAACGTGCCAAAGATTCGTCGATTTCGCGGTCCATGTTTTCAAGGTAGACATACTTGATGGAAATTGGAATGCAATGGAGCGACTCTTGCGGATGAGCCCTGGCAATTTCCTCATATGCTTTGAAGGCAAGTTGGATGACACCTTCCTGAAACGGAATAACCGTGTCATTCTGCCAGACGGTCTGGCCTTCGGGGAAGATAACCAACCACCGCTGGCCCTCGATCAGCAGCCGCTTTGTCATCATGAACGATGGACGGTCGGCCGTCCCGCGGATAATGGAATAGGCACCCATCCGCTGCAGGATCCAACCGACCAAGACATTTTTCTCGAACACCTCCATCGCCGCCAGATAATGAAAGTCCTCCCGCAATAATTTGGACAAATAGATCAGAATATAAGGTTCGAACCCACCCGAATGACTTGGCAAAAGAAGGCATCGCGCTCCCTTCAGGGACTGGAGTTTTTTGAGATCTTGATCCCGGATATCGACATCGACCACCTTCAAGTTCCTGCGGAGGAGCCATCGCAAGTTCCATTTACATAGGGTCGTAATCAAGCGGTTCAGCTTCGGTGGGCGAAACGTATGGGACTTGGGCCGGCACCGAGGATCCGATTCCAAGAGTTGTCGTGATTGAGACATTGGTGTAGAAGAAAAGAAGGATGGGCTATCCGGTCGAATGATGGCATGATGCTATATTATTATTATTCAAGCCATCTTACTGGAAACTCGATTTTGCGATCAATCATTGCAGCGAAGCATTGATTTAAGGTGAATCTTCGCAATTCCATGCAACCATTTCTAATCACCTGCGAAACCTGCCATGCTCGGCTGAAAGTCACACAAGCCGCGGCCATGGGGCAGATTCTGGCTTGTCCCAAATGCCAGAGCATGGTGCAGATTCCTGCCCTCACCGAGGGGATGGCCGCGGATGCATCCAAGAGGGTGGCCGGGATGGGGCAGGGGAGGGCAGGGGACCCTGGCCATACGGAACCGGGAAATCCGGAAGGAATTCCAGGGGCCGTCGCGGATGGATTGCCAGGCAATATGGCGGCCGGATTGGCGGGCATGCCCATGGTGCCCGCATCGGAGCCGATCACGCCACCCCCTCCCGTCTGGGAGACTGATATCCCGGCCGAAGTATTTGGCCGCCGTCTCGCATGGCGCCTGGTGGCTGGAATAGCCCTCGGCATTCTCGCCGCCGGCCTTGTCGGTGCCTGGTGGGTTCGTGATGCACGCATGCCACCCGTTCAGAATCAACCAGCCGAAACAACCAAGGATCCAAGCTCCGACCCAACTCGGGATCAGGTTGAAACGGTGGCTGCGGGAACCGGAGATGAAGATCAAGTCTCTGGCATCCCTTCCAAGGAGGAATCCGTCCTTCAACCCGCGCCAGGGTCCGAAATGCATCCGGCCGAATCACCGAGCCACGATCAGGAGGCCGAGGACATCCGGCAAGTGCTAGAAAATCCCAGGCAAGAGATCGCGAGCAATCAACCAAAGATAGAACCGGGCAGCGAGGGAACTGCGGACAGCCCAACGAAACAGGATCCAAGAGACCAAAAACCAATGGCATTGGCACCGGAGTTGGATCCACGGGGCAAGCAGGGTGTCTTGTCGGACGCGTCCAGCGAACCGAGACGCATGGAGGACCACCCCACCGATGATCGGGAACCGAACACGGCCACGATGTCGAACATCCGCCTTTTACCACCCGATCCAAACGCAAATCGGCCCAACACCGAAGTGGTGTGGACCATGCCAATTGCCCGCTATCAAATCCGTCGCCTGCCGCTGGCGCAATTTTTGGACGAAATTGCGCTGTTGGCCGGAGTGCCTGTCGATCTCGATCCTGGATCGTTAGCCAGCGTGGGTGCTACGACACAAACACCGATCTCGGTTGATATCAACAATACGACACTCTTGGATATCCTGGAACAAGCGCTTCGCCCCATCGGCTTGAAACCCGTGGTGTTCCCAACGTACCTGGTGGTCGCTCGTTCCTCGGAGGACAAGGAGGAGGTAGAACCTTTCGTTCCATCGAAACCGAAGGCGCTTTTGCAGTCGGTACTAGACCAACCTGTGACGTTTACTTTCTCGGAGTGGACTCCACTCGTTAAAATTCATCGCCAGTGGCAGCGGATTTTTGGCTTGACAATCCTGATCGATTGGGAGGCCCTGGCCAAAGCCGGTCTCCAACCCTCGTCACAAATCCGATGTTCAGTCGTTCAGCGCCCACTAGGCGAAGCACTCACTGCAACTCTGGGCGAACTCGGCCTGACATGGATCGCAATTGATGACCGTACGATCCAAATCACAACAGGCCCCTAGCCGCTGATCAAGCGAAGGCCTACGGCCTCCGCTTGATATGGAATCCTCTGTTGTGGATTGGTCCACCGTCCTCTGTTTTGGACTGGTCTCCTGACCAGTCCCACTGTTGTGGACTGGTCGCTCTCTGTTGTGGACTCTGTTGTGGACAGGTCTCCCGACCAGTCCACCATCCCACGCATCGATTGACATAGGCGCCCGCAAGTTATTATCCGCAGCCAACCTCCAATCGGCAGGTTCTTTTGCTTCGTCTGTGCCCCTAATATCCCTGGAGACCTTTGTCAAGATAGTTTTTCCTATCCGCAGGATTCATTTTTCGTATCCCTTTTTCGCCGCTTGCCATTCATGGCGAGCCGCTCGACATCCATGGCGATCACGAATACAATGGATCGAATATGAATCACTTCTAGCATTCGCTTTATGTGGCTTTTCCCACCCCTTC
>JAFGFZ010000298.1 GCA_016930815.1 Pirellulales bacterium
GCCAAAATCGGTGACGCCATGACTACAACGTGCTTTTCCAAACGACAGCCGCTTTCACTGGCCCAGCAGACCCGCCTGGCGAAGGTTTTCGAGCACGCCCGGAAGACTGCCGTTGCGCCGAAGGATTTCAACTACGTGGTCGAGTTGTTTGCGCAGTGCATATTGGGCGATCCGGGGAACGTGGAGTACGTGCGGGCCTATATTGAGATTCTCCAGCGGAAGTATGGAAACAACAAGAAGGGATGTCCGCTGGCGGCGTTGAAGGAACGTGGCGCGCGTCATGCGGTGAAGAAGGCGTTGGCCGAAGGACATTGGGATGAGGTCATTCGGCAGGGCGTGAAGGTGCTGGCGGTGAATCCGTGGGATGTGCCCGCTCTGACGGCGATGGCTGCGGCGGCGAAGGGCTCGGGCGATCTGCGGTGCGAGTTGGCTTATCTCAAGGCGGCCGTGATGGGTGATCCGAAGAACCCGGTGTGCAACCGGCTGTTTGCCATTGCCATGACCGAGCGAGGGCAGATCGATCAAGCGATCGTCTTTTGGCATCGGGTGGAGGAAATCTTGCGCGGTGATGAAGAGGCCCAGCGGGCCATTCGGGACCTGACCATGCGGAAGGCCAACTCGCGGGGCGATTTTGATGGATTGGACAGGATTGACAAGATGAACAAGATTGCCGGTTCGACGAAGTGACCCGTAGAAGAAAACCATGCGACGTTGGAACTACGTAGACTGGATTCTGTTCGCCGTGATGGGCTTGGCGATCGTGCTTTTGGCCGGATCGCTTGGGTGGCCGCTGGTTGAGCGGTGGCAGCAGCGGGGGCGGCCGGGGCGGCAGGTGGCCCGGCGGTTTGTCGAGTCTGTGGAGGGGGATGCTGGAAAACCGGTTCCGGTTCAGATGGATTACCTGTTATACTTGCCGGAGGACTATGCGACAAAAGACACATGGCCGCTGGTCGTGTTCCTGCATGGCGCGGGCGAGCGGGGAGGCGATGTTGCCAGGGTGGCGCGAGGCGGTCCGCCGCGCATGGTGAACGAGGGGCATTCGTTCCCGTTCATTATGATTTGTCCGCAGTGCGCGGCGGAGCGAAATTGGGAACCGGACGAAGTGCTTTCATTGGTCGAGCACATTTGCGGCGACTGGCCGGTGGATCGAGAGCGCGTTTACCTGATGGGCTATAGCATGGGCGCGTTTGGCGCGTGGCGGACGGCGGCGGCCGCGCCCGGGCGGTTTGCGGCAATGGTGCCGATTGCCGGGGGAGGAGATGCAGAACAAGCGAGTCGGTTGGTGAATCTGCCCATCTGGGCGTTTCACGGCGGCAAGGACAACACGGTTGCGCTGGAATCCTGCCAGGCGACGATTGAGGCGGTGAAGGCGGCCGGGGGGAATGCGAAACTGACGGTGTACAAGAACGCCGGTCACGGGATTTTGGATCGAGTCTGCGACGACCCGGGCTTGTGGTTCTGGCTTTTATCGCAGCAGTGCGGGAAAACGGTGCAAGACGGGCCAGTGAAGTCGGGCGCAAAACTTGATCCGAATACCGGCGGCGTTTGCCCTCACCCTGGCCCTCTCCCAGAGGGAGAGGGGAGTTTTGGTGGATAAAATGATCGTGCGAAGATTGATCATGAGTGAAAAGAGCGCGGAGGCAGACCAGCACGGGGATGCAGGCGTCACGCCAGACGAGCGGCAAGACGGCATTCCGTTGTGGGCGGTCGAGTTGGGCTGCTGGACGATGGTGGCCTTGGCACCGTTTTTGTATTGGGTCAACGGCCCGGCCGTCTCGACGGACCAGTTCGTGGTGCGGACCACGGTGGTCGTGCTGGCCCTGGTGGGCGGCGTTGCGATACGGGTGTTTCGGTGGCGACAGGGGAAGAAGGTGGCTGCCGCGAGGTCGGATACGTTTGAGGACATTACCTGCGACGGCCAACCATCGGACAATCAGGATTCGATTGCGCCGGGGACCACGGAATCAACTGATCTTGTGAATCCGACGAGTTAAGGCAGCCATGCGTGTTTTTCGACCACGAATCCTGATCCTCACTTGCGGCCTTGTGCTGTTTCTGGCCTTCAACGGGTACTTGGTCTGGTCGAAGGTCTTCAAAAAAACAGGCGATCCCGCGCTCGACGAGCGTGGTTTCCTGTGCAAGCAGTACGTGGACCCGGAGGATCGGACGCACAACTACCTCGTGTTCGTTCCTTACGACTATGAGCCTGGCCAAAAGCGACCGCTCTTGCTGTTTCTCAATGGATTCGGCGAAAACGGGACGGACGGGTGGAAGGCGATCAGCAACAACCTGGGTTTTGAGATAGGCGAGATGCGCCGGACTTTTCCATTTGTGGTGGCGATTCCACACTGTGAGCCAGGAAAATCCTGGATTGGCGGCGAGGATAAAAAGGCGCTGGCCATCATGGACCGCGTGGCCGAGGAATATGGCACCGACCCGGACCGCGCGTGTCTGTTGGGGATTTCTTCCGGCGGCGGGGGAGCCTGGCACATCGCCAGCGAGCATCCCGAGCGGTTCGCGGCGGTGATTCCCCTGTGCGGCGTGCCAACGGTCGATGCGGAGAAGTTGGCGCATCTGCCGATCTGGAACATCTACAACGCCAAGGACGAAGCAAGCCTGGTTGAGACGAACCGCAAGTTCTATAGACAACTGCTGGAAGCCGGGGCCAGTCCGATCGTGACGGAGTTTCGTGATGCTGGACACAACTGCTGGATCGCGGGCCTGCGATTGCCGAGCTTGTACGACTGGATGCTGGACCAAAGCCGGGCCAAGAACCGAAAGCAGACTCAACGATTCCGGTTGCTGGCGGCCAAGGACCTCGTGGCGAAGTGGAGCACAGTCGGGCCGGCGCAGTTGGCGGTCCTGGCGGACGAGACGTTAGGTGTCGAACGGCAGGAAGAACAGCGGCCGGCGTATCTCATCTCGGACGTTGCCTATCCCACGTGCGAATTCCACGTCGAGGTCTGGCTCCCGGACAGGGCGCAGTCGTGTGAACTGGCCCTGGTTGACAGCGATCAAGACGTCTCGGGAGACGGGCCAATCGACGGATACACGCTCCAGTTGCCATTCCCGGAACACGGAAGCGGCGGCTTGAGCCATTCGACGGACGGCTGGGTCGCCACGCTCGATCCGGCAGCACAAAGGCAACTGCGAACGGACTACTGGAACGATGTCCGATTGCATTTCGGCGGTGAGCGCGTCTTGGTTCGCGTGAATGGATGGAAGGCGATCGACGTTCGAGCACCCTTGAAAGGAAAGACGTTGCGCGTGGCGCTGGTCGCGCCGGGGGGCGCGAACGGCATTCAGTGGCGGAATGTGAGATTACGCGAGACGGATTGAATTCACCACGGAGGTCGCGGAGGAACACGGAGGATGAAACCGCGAATGGACGCTGATGAAGAGGTTGGTCAGGGCGAGCCTGACAGAACAGACTGCGGATCACGGACTACGGATCGTCACCTACGGCGCGTGAAGCCCCTCATGCGGACTTGTTTTCATAAAGTGAACAACCTGATGCGAGCCGCGTTGTTGGCGATGCTTGCCGCCGGGATAGTCGTCTCTGGAGCGGCGGCAGCGGACGAGCCTGCGCCCACTGTCGCGGAGGTCTTCGATGCTTGGTCAAAGCGTGCGGAGTCCTTCGCAGGGGGCAAAATCCGCTGGACGATCTCACCCGAGCGGTGGAACACGCTGGGCCGCTTTGAGACGGAATGGGTGCCCACGTCCGGCCCCGTGGACCAAGAGATCACCGGAACGCTGCGCTTTGACAAGGATTGGGTGCGTTACGATAGCATGACGTTCTCTTACGCTGAATTCGGCCCGTCAGACGAAAAGAATTTGCGTAAAGAGCAATACTACGCCAAGATTCTCCGGGAGGGTTTTTCCGATCCACGGTGCAAGTATCGTGACCTAGTGCCGTATACCGTCCTATACTCCGACACCCAGCGGATTCACTATTGGCACGGAGGCCAGAACGCCTACCCACGTGCCGTGATCCTGCCGGTCCCGCCCATGGTGGGATCGCGTCTCCTGGCGCAATATACGGCGTTCAACTCCAACTCGGCCGAGCATCCAGCAGGCGGACCGTCCGCCGAGCTTCACGAGTGGCTGGCGGCCCCAGTGATTCTGGCGTTTCGTTCCCGCCTGTTCGACGACGGATTCGCCCGGCCGGACGCTTGCCGAATCGACGAGGGAGAGAAACCCATTCACGCGGGGCGCCAGTGCTATGTCCTTCGCGTGCCTGCGGCCAGCCCGATCGTAGAGGAGCCCTTCAGCTTGTCTCCCATCGAAGGATACTATTGGATCGATCCAAGCCGTGATTTCCTGGTCGTCCGTTACTGCCTGGTCGTACACGGTTTTGGGACGGGCGAGCAACGGACGCTAAGCCAAATCGACATTCATTATGATCAAGTCGAGGGTGTCGGCTGGATTCCAGCCGAATGGACGGTCATGCGGCTGCATTGGCACTGGCATCCGCTGGTCGTGCAGCAGGTGGTCACCGCCTGGCGGACCCACATTGACCTGCGGAAATCGACGACGGAGAAGGTGGCCGATCCCGAGTTCGCGCCGGGCACCTGGGTGAAAGACTTGGTTGGCAAGAGTCAGTACTTCGTCGATGAAAATGCGCGACTACGGGAGTTTCAAGAACCGTATCCGATGGCGTATCGCTATGCCGATCTTGTGGAACGTTTCGGCGGGAGGGGATTAGGTGCTCCGTGGTATCAATCGAAGAACATTCATCGAACGATTATCCGCCTGACGAAGTGGCCGCGTGTGCTCATTCCTTTGACAGTAGTCTTAGGAGTGCTGGTATTGATACAAGGGGTAAGATTTATGCGGCAAAGAGCGCAGCGCCGGGCGGCGATCAAGCATCTATTGGACTCCGATTTAGAAGCACCGCCATCGTAGGAAGTCAATGCGTGACGGAAAGTATTACCATGAACCAGTGGAGAAAGTTGATATTTGCGTTCACTAAAAAAGGGTGCTGTTCGATTCGCGCTCCCGGTGGGAAGCCGGTTTTTTTAATTTGCCATTGTTGAGATCGCTACTTGGCGGAAGTGAGTATGATTGGCAAAGGTGGCTGGTCTGTTATGGTGATGACAATACTCGTCTTGTTTGGCTCTACTGTTGATCTGTCCCTGCGGTTCGTGCCAGATGGTACGGCTATCAGGGACGGATGGTCCATAGCATCCGGTTGCGCGGGCACACGCTCGCGGGAAGGAGGCAGTGATGTCAGGCTGTGTAAGTGGATTTCTTCGGCTTCGTCGTGTGAGGGGCTATCGGGCATTTTGGATGGTTCTTATCGTTATGTTGTTCTTCTTGGTGATGCCCCTGACGGCAGTCTTAACAATGCGCACTGCGTCAGCAACTGATGCGGCCATGAACCGATTTGCCCAACTCCACAATCAGGTAGACCCCGTTCTCGTGTCTTCGATAGAGAGTCGAATACGCTCGAATCTCGATGCGATTCAGTCTTTTGAGTTGTATGTCATGATACATCAGGAATGTGATACCCTCAAACCAAGTGATCCGAAGAATCGTGGATTGCGGGCGGTACACGAGAAGCGACGAGTGCGGCAGAAGGTCTGTTACGATATGGGACGTTGGCGGCAGAAAACGACCATTGAGCTTCACGCCACGGATATAATACCGCCCGCTGAGGCTGCCCGACCTGATGCCCATGCGTCAGACGGTGGCCAAGAGGAGTGGCTTGAGAAGGAGATATTCGCAGAATCTGCGCGCGTTTACGAACCACAATACGACACATGGAGAAACCAAGACTACGCCTATCGAGTGTTTGGATTCGATGTCAGAGAGGATCTCCACGAAGCGTCAGGAGTCCAACATCTCGCGGATAAAATCAGGATCACTTTCATCATGCGGGACGAGAGTACACTGAGGATCGACCTGAACCCGGACAACTTTTATATCACGGACGCGGAAGCCCGGGACAAAGAGGGACATCTACTGGCCAGGCATTCCCGCGTAAAAACCTACTTCAAGCCGTCGGGTGAGTTCTTCGTGTTGGGATTCGAGCAGAGAACGTACCGCTTTGTGAACGGTAAATGTGAACTTGTTTCCAAGATGATTCAGGATGCTTCTTGCAAAGCGCTCAACGAGTCAATTTCTGATCGATTGCTTTCAGAAGATGTTGATGATAGCGCGCCCTGGTGAGTGACGACGATGACGGGAAGTAGTCTGTCGCTTCTAACGCTAATAATCTTCAAATGTGTTCCAACGAAATAGAAGGTGGCCTTTACTCTCTAAGAAATCTGCCGTTTGGCTTCTCGTGAGTTATTGAATGAAATCGTCCAACCGCAAGACGTTACTGACGATCATGGTGTTGCTGTTTATTGGCATCATTCTGCTGCACTACATGCGGAGTACGACCTACACCGTCGAGGAAATCGATAAGGAACTATCTTTTCTGTGTGGGGAGTACGATCGACTCTGCAAACAACATATTACACCGGCCCAGTGGCAGGGTTTTGGCGATACGCTGCGCGAGCGGACTGCACCTCTCATCGAAGACATGGACCGTCACATGGCCAAGAATCGACCCGGGAGTCAAGCTTTGTATCAACTGGCCAAGTACCTACTACCAAGAGCCGTCGCCTCCAACGGCCAGATGCCCGTCGCGGAACTGGAACGATGGCTGAAACGGTCTAGGAAAGACCTGCGTCGCTACGACGTTACGATTAATCCATCGAAGTACAAGTCTAAACGCAAATCCAAATGGAGGCAGGACGCGGAGGGCGGCACGGATTGGATTACCGTGGGGGTTGTGTTCTTCGACATCGTGTTGCTTGGTGCGCTGGGTTATATGTTCTTCAAGGCTCCGTCGGGGGAAGTGAAAACAGAGATATTGGATAAGGACAAAATGGTCCTGCTCGAAAAGCTCCACGGCCGAATCCTCCATGATCCCAAGGCGGCAAGTTACCGGGCAATGCGAGCCAGATTGTTGGTGGAGATGAAGCAATACGAAGATGCTCTTGCCGACATCGACTGGATTCTCAATCAGAAACCGCATGGCGTGGACCTGGAGGCTTGGAACCGCCTGCGGGATTCAGTAACCCGAAGATTGACCGACAAGGCATCGTGAGGAGTCAAGAATGAAACATCATCATTTTGTCCGAGGGTTTACGTTGATTGAGCTTCTAGTGGTGATTGCGATCATCGGGATGCTGGTGTCGTTGCTTCTGCCGGCGGTTCAGGCCGCTCGTGAAACAGCCCGGCGGGTGAAGTGTAGCCACCATCTTAAGCAAATCAGTCTGGGGATGCTCGCCTTCGAGACGACTCATTATCACTTCCCAAGCGGCGGATGGGGATACAGGTGGGCGCCCCATTCGGGCCGGGGCGTGGGCCTTGACCAGCCCGGCAGTTGGGCTTACAACCTCCTACCCTTTGTGGAACAGCAAATCCTTCGAGATCTAGGCTCTCACTCGGACCGGAATTCGATGACCGAGCCTGAGCCTTTCAATAGAATCTTGTACTCGACACCATGCCCGATTTGGTCTTGCCCGTCCCGCCGTGCGTCAGTAGCGTATCCCATGACATCGTCGCTCAGTCATGTCAAGAAACCGTTCCTGTGTGGTGAACTTGCAGAGAGCATTCTCTGCGACTACGCAGCCAACGGAGGGGAAATATTGGTCCAATGGTACCAGGGGCCGTTCAGTCTAAAGGAAGGAGACGATCCAGAATTCCCATACTGGCCTTTGGACACCTCGTATTTCACAAGCACAGGCATCGTTGCCCCACATTGCATCTACCATATGCGGGACATCACCGATGGAACGTCCCACACGTACCTGGTTGGTGAGAAGAACGTAGTTCCGTCCGACTACTACGGGACACTTGATTACGGCGACAATCAGGGACCATACACTTCGGATGAACGGGACTCGGTGCGGTTCGCCGCGCGGACGGCTGACCCCGGCACGACGCTCCTTCCACTTCAGGACCGGATCGGCACCGGCGACGACGCAACCTTCTCGTTTGGAAGCGTCCATCCCGACGGTCTGAACATGGGCATGTGCGACGGCTCGGTCCGCAAGATCGGGTACACCATCGACGGGCTAGTGCATCGACAAATGGCCAACCGCGAAGATGGGGCCGTGGTCAACTACACGGCCGATTGACGGAATCATGAAACGATGTCACACACGGAGAGTCGGCCCGTCAGTGTCCAAAATAATGTCACCCCGAAATCGGGACGATGAGGAGGGTTACGGAAGAAACGAAGACCAAGGCTTGCCACCTTCTCCTGGGTGGATCGGTCAGTTCAAATGTAAGCGTCCCGCGAAACACGTCTTGTGCGGTCGGGTAGGCTGAGGTTTGTCGGCTGGGATGGTCCTGGCCGGATCAAACTCAGGAGCCTGGATATGAAGAAACGCATTCGACGTGGCGATCCGCAGCGGCGGCGGCATTGGGAAGAGGTCCTGCGGCGGTGGAGGGAAGGTGGGCAGGCGGTGCGGGCTTTTTGCCGCGACGAGGGCATTCGGGAATCGGCC
>JAFGFZ010000299.1 GCA_016930815.1 Pirellulales bacterium
CTGCAATTGGATTTTCCAACGATGACGAGTTGTTTCGGCGGCCGTTTCACGATTCATGATGCCGGAGACTCGCCTGACACGCAGGAAGTCCTCTGGCAATTCCCAGAAATGACGATGACCTGGTCCATGTCGATGGTCAACAGTTTCGGATTCGATTTCGGGCGGGGTACCCGAGCGCGGCGACTGGGGATCTACTTCCACGGCGTTCGTGGAACCACGTTCGCCGACTATGGTATGCACCAAACCATTCCGGAAGGCGATTGGATGCCGGATCCGAAGAACCCCGAAAAATCAATTTCACCCTCACCCAGCCATGAACGGGAATGGCTGGATTGCATCAAGAGCCGTGAGCAACCCAGTTGCAATCCGGAATATCATACCAAGATCGACATTGCGATTGCGTTGGCCAATCTATCGATGCAAGTCGGCCGATCCATCCGGTTCGATCCAAAAACCGAACGGATCCTCGGCGATCCCGCGGCCACGCGGCTAGCCACGCCGGAATACCGTGCACCCTGGAAATTCCCGCAAGAATATCTTACGGATATCTGAATGGTGAATCCATGCACTCAACAGCATCGGATCGTCCATTCGCAAGATAGCAGCTTTTGAAAAAGGAGCGGCATGAAAAAACAACTGGGTGTTGCGATTCATGGAGCCGGTTCCGTCGCTCGTGCCCACGTGGCAAGCTGGCAAAGGAGCCCTTATGCCACCATTGTTTCGGTCAGTAGCCAGCGCCGGGAAAGTGCTCAACGGTTGGTGGATGAAATTGCCCTGAACTGCACGGTTCACACTTCTTTTGATGATGTTCTTAAGGACGAGCGAGTCGACATTGTCGATCTGACTGGCCCCAACCATGTACATGCCGAACAAGGCATCGCTGCCGCCGCGGCAGGCCGGCATCTGTTGATCGAAAAGCCAATGGCAATCTCGGTTGCCGAAAATCGCGCCCTGCGGGATGCTGTCGCCCTGTCAGGCGTTAAGAGCGTGGTTAGCTTCGTCCTGCGTTGGAATCCACTCTTTCAAAATCTTAAGTCGCTCCTGGCGGCACAAACCATTGGCGATCTGATCTACGTCGAGGTCGATTACTGGCACGGAATCGGACCATGGTATTCCGGCTGGGACTGGGCGCATACCCGAAAAACCGGAGGCAGCACCATGCTACTCGGCGGCTGCCATGCCATCGACGCGCTGCGATGGTTCGCTGGCGATGAAGTGGTCCAAGTCACGGCGTTTTCCAATAATACAAAAGGGCTCTACGAATATGATGCCAATGTGGTGGCTATCATGAAGTTCCGGAACGACGCGATCGGGAAATCGTCGACTCTCTTCGATTGCCAAATGCCCTATTCCTTCAATATCGACCTGGTCGGAACGGATGGCACACTGCGTGATAACCGGCTCTGGTCCAAAAGGCTCCTCCCGAATCAAACGGACTGGGCTACACTCCCGACCATCATGCCCGATTCGGGCGATGTCAACCATCACCCTTTCGATGCCGAAGTCAATCATTTGGCCGAGTGCATTCTCGAAAACCGTGAATCGCATTGTAACGTTGCCGATTCATTCCATACCCACGAACTCTGCCTGGCCATCGATCAGTCCATCGCCCGCGGCGGCCAGCCCATTTCGCTACCGCTTGCCTGAGGAAATTCAGAAGCAATATGCGGAGGAGATTTAAATATGAATTTAGGTCCCTTAGGTCCCTTTTTTCGTCCCTTTTAGTAAGAGTGCGCCATGTATAGTTCAACATCCATCGACACGCTTTGTATTCCTCTCATAGTCGTTGCTGGATTGATCGCAACTCTTGCCGTGGCCGATGAGCAACAGCCGAACATTGTGCTCATTCTTGCCGACGATCTGGGCGCGAAAGAACTTGGCTGTTACGGGCATCCGACGCACAGAACGCCGAACCTCGACCGGCTCGCGGTCGAGGGTGTCCGATTTCGTACCGCGTGGGTCACGCCCCTCTGCACACCAACCCGAGTCCAAGTGATGACGGGCCAATATCCGCATCACTCTGGCTTTTACGGGATGTCCGGACTCCGACCCCCATCCAATTCACCTCTGAATAACATGGGCTCGAAATTCACATTCGCCGACCTCGTCAAGACAAAGGGCTACAAGACGGCGATGGCGGGCAAATGGCAACTCAGTGGCTCGCATCCGACACTGATTCATGACTGTGGTTTCGATGAGTACCGGATGTGGGCCTATGTTCATAATCTGCCCGAAGGTGTTATGCATGACGGCGCGTGGGAACGTCCCCAAAAACCGGAACGGTACTGGCATCCCTGCATCGTTGAAAACGGGCGATATGTCTCAACGGAGCCGGACGACTATGGGCCGGACCTGTTCGCGGATTTCCTGATCGGCTTTATCCAGCGCCACCGAGACCATCCCTTCCTTGCGTACTGGCCAATGACACTGACGCACGGCCCGCACTACACAACTCCCGACACAACGCGCGATTCCTCCGACAGGACTAGAAATTCAAAAAATAACTTTGGAGCGAACGTCGAATATATGGATAAGGTTGTCGGGCGGCTCATCAATGCAATTGATGAGGCAGGATTGAAAGAGAAAACGGTTATCTTTTTCGTCGGTGATAACGGTACCGGCGGCGATGGCAAGGGCACGGTTACCGAATTGGGAGTCCGCGTTCCATTCATCGCGCGTGGCCCGGGACATATTCGCTCGGGAATTGCTAGCGCAGCACTGGCCAGTGGTTGCGATATCCTGCCAACGATCGCGGACCTCTGTGGTGCCCAACCGCCCCAAAAACATCCGATCGATGGCCTCAGTCTACTGCCCGTTCTTCGCGGAGAGAAGGAGACACATCGAGACTGGGTCTACAGCTATCTTGAGGACCGGCGCATGATTCGTGATGCGCACTGGTTAGTCGAGGGCGATGGGAAGTTGTATGAATGCGATTTGGATGGCAAGGTCCGCCGTGTTGCCGATCCGGGAACCGAGCCGGAGGCAGCCACCGCCCTGAAGAGGCTCCAATCCATTCTCGATACATTACCGGGCCCTGAAAGTATGGCTGGGAAATTAAAACCTCCCTCTAGAAACAAGGCCAGCAATGCGTCTGGCAAGGCGATTAGCAGATCAGATCGTACAAGCACGCAGCGCTAGCAAGCGTGTTTCGGC
>JAFGFZ010000300.1 GCA_016930815.1 Pirellulales bacterium
ATTGTCCCGCCGCCAAGTAGGATCGAACCCACAACGAGAAAAAATCCCATTGCGACTCCGATAACCGATGCAATATCCATGATTGATAATGATTCCGAGAGGATTCAATAAGCCGATTGCATTTGAAAAAATCGTATTTCGCGCCGGATGCGCAGCTATCTCCATTCAGGAATATTCTGGCCGTGGCGTGGGAATGAACGCTTTCCTCTGCTGATACTCAATTGCCAGCCGGAGAACTTCGCCCATGGATTCCTGGACCACGATCCGCTCGCCGTCGGTGAGCGTGATGAACGTATCAGGCCGCTCTTCAACATATTTGATCAATTCCGCATTGAGTAAAAACGGTTCGCCGCCCAACCGGGTCAATCGGATCATGGGATTATCTCCTCAATGCCATCAGTTCATCCAGCAATTCTTGGACCGCGGTAATGACCCGTGCCCCGCCTCGGTACTGGGTCGATGCGAGAATCAATTCGATCAGGTTCTGGCCAATATCGGTATTCGATAATTCAACGGCGCCCGCGGTAATCGTCCCGATTCCATTGGCACCGGGATCACCGCCGATCGGCAGGCCGCTGTTCACGCCGCGTGCGAACAGGTTCGCGCCGATCTGTTCCAAACCATTGTTGTTCGGGAACCGCGCAAGCCGGATCTGGCCCAGATCGCGTGAGATGCCGTTGCTAAAGACGCCAACAATCCGGCCGGTTTCCGTAATGATGAAACTCGACAGCGAGCCCGCGCCGGACCCGTCCTGACGTGACGCATTGACGCTACTGGACTCCTCGGCCAAACCGGAGATCTGGCTGAAGTCCAGCTCAAACTCCAAAGGCGATTCGGAAGCGACATTGCGGCGGTCAATGGAGACGGTCGCCTCGCTGACGCTGACCAGGTTCCCCTCGCCATCGAATGTGATCACTCCCGTGCCGACGGCCGTCTCGACTCCTGTGATCGGATCGTTGTCCGGCGATTCGGCAAACCAGCGATAGGATGTCCCGGTGCTCGTTTTCGTCTCGAGGACCGTGGTGATCCGTACGGCAAGCGGGATACCCAGGCTGTCATACACGATAAAGTCCGTGACGGTTCCCTCGCCTTCGGCCGTCTGAACGGAATTGAACGGCAGCGTGACCGGTTCCGCTGGGGCGCCGCCAACGGATAACTGGAACGCGGACAGGCCAATATCCAGGGCGTTCTGCACCCCCATGTTCGATGTGAATTGGATCCGGCTATCTCCGGTGATCGAACCTCCAGGGTCCCCGGGGATCGGATTGAGCGGATCCGGCCCCGGTGTCTCCTGAATGCCCATGGATTCGTTCATGAACTCCATGAGATCCAGAACGGTTGTCGTTTCCGTGATCACGAGTTCCTGGGTTCCCAGGGTACGGCCGCCTTTCCGGCCCGTGAATGTGAGCGTGCCGCTCTCGGACGTGCCAAGATCAAATAATGCCGTGTATGTTGCGCCATCACGGCAAACCACGTCGGTCAGAAGGGTGCCGAATCCAATCGCGGGCCCGTCGAGATTGATTTCTTTTTCGCTGATAATATCAGCGTCGGGAATGCCATCCATATAGGATGTTTCACCCCCAGTGAGTGTTGTAACAAGATGATATGACGAGCTGTCGTTTGATAAATTCCGGTAAATCCTGACCGAATCGAAGTCACCGCCTGTAGGCCATGGGATATTGTCGATCCGGACACGTTGATCGGTCGAAGTAATCGACACCGGGCCAATGTTCGCGGTCGGCCGGCTCTCGAGCGTTCCTCCAGCATTATCAAAAAACGTAATGTAGTAACTGTAGTTGCCAATATCGAGGGAGTTGGTATTCAAGACGGCTCCCAGTGAGCCCTGGGCAGCGGAATCAATGTAGCTTAGTGGATCGGCTGCGGTTCGTGTTGTAACATATTGATAGTCTCCACCATCCATCGATCGGTAGATATCGAGACCGACGTAAGGATCGGAAATCGTAGGCAGGCCGGAGAGTTCAATCGATTGATCCAATAATGGTGTGCCGGTTGTCGTGATCGGACCAATGATGTCCGATTGAGTTGTCTGATTGCCATCGGAATCGCGATAGATGAGCCGGTAACTGTAGGTTCCGGCAGCAATGGATCCGGCAGTTGGGTCTGCTCCTGCGGTGGTGGTTGAAACATTCGGCGGAGCAACGGACTCGATATCACTGGCGCCAAGGTTCGAAGGTACTTCGTAATTTCCGTTACTGAGAATCGCCGACTGAATAATCTCAGGTGTATCCCCGATTTGACCCGTTGGGATCAGGGTACCTTCGAGGAAGACATTCTGCGTCGCCTGGGCGACCGATGAGGATCCGAGTGGGATCGTAATTGGCTGGAGGCTCGTTTCCTGGATAATGAAATCGTCATCGACGCCATAACCGAGCACCCGCTGGCCATTGATGGTGACGAGTTCGTTGTCGCTATTGGTCGAGAACTGGCCGTTTCGGGTATAGACCTCGGCGCCATCGGATCCCTGAACGATGAAAAAGCCATCTCCCTGGATTGCCATGTCGAGGGAATTCGAGCTGATTTCGATGGTGCCTTGCGTGAAATCGGGCGTGATCTGTGCAATCTGGACGCCGAGGCCAATCTGCCGCGGATTGGTACCGCCTGTATTGGTCGTCGGCGCGGAGCCGAGGCTTTGGGTCTGTAAAAACTGGGTTGCGAAGAGGGCCTCCGATTCCTTGAAACCAACCGTATTGGAATTGGCCACGTTGTTGCCGACGACGTCGATCGACGTCTCCGCGGCGTTCATCCCCGTGAGGGCGGTGCTGAGAGCGGATTGAAGTCCCATATCATGACTCCCTATCTATCGAGTAATTTTTTATTTCAGTTCGACTTTTGGATCCTTGGTTAGTTACGGGCCCGTATTTCCGTGACGTTGTTGAGTGTTGCCGTGTAGCGCTTGCCGCCATATTCGGCAACGGTCTGGAATGTCAGCGTCGCGTTGGATAGATTCACGTTCGAGGCGCTGTCGATGTACGATTCGGCATCCGGATCGATGATATAATTGACGAGATGATACTCTCCCTCGCCACTCGCATCGGTCCGATAAACCATTTTGGGCCCGTTCGTCGCCGGTAAATTCGATAGCAGGATCGAGGAATCGAGCCCGTTCGTACCGGTGGTGGTGATAGGGCCCAGGTCGATCGCGCCGTATTGGCCGTCCGGCCGCTCGAAAACTACTTTGTATCGATAGGTTCCCGCTTCGATCTGGCCTTCGATTTCACAGGCTGTGGCGCGGCTGGACGCGTTGATATGAATCTCCGGCTGTCCGTTATTGATCGTCACGCGATCGACGATACCGAGGACGGTGGTGCCATCCGTGGCCAGCGCCTGGACCTCCTGGCCCATGAGGCTGGTTGCGCTGGCGACATTCTGGCCGAGGAGCACGGCATCGAGTGTTTCGGTCAATTGATCGGTCGCGGCGACCTCGCGGATCTGGCCGATTTGGGCGAGCAGCTCGGCATTGTCGAGCGGATTCAGGGGGTCCTGGTTCTGTAATTCCGCGATCATCAAGTCAAGAAAGTCATCGATCTTGAGTTCATTCAATGCGGATGCATCGCCGAATGGTAATGTGTTCTGAGTTTCATTGCTGATACTGGATATGCTGGCCATGGTTGGATTCCTTTCATGCCATAACGTCGAGTATTTCATCGCCGCGTGGTCTGGTTATTTGTCTTGGTCGATCCACTGTGCCTAGTTCGCCTTCTATGGGTGAATTGCGATGTGTTGTTTTGGATGTTCCAAATTGGGATTGGTATCCGAAATGATCCAATGTCTGCCCATGCTGCCCGCCGTTTGTTTCATCGCGGACATCGATATCAAACTGCTCGATGCGGATGTTCTGGTCCGCGAGGCGTTCGCGCAGGGCTGGCAAATGGTCGAGCAAGGCATGGCGCGCGGCGGGTGTTTCGGTCTCGATCGTTGCCCAGAGGGCGCCGTTCTTGACCGCCAGTTCGATCCGGACCGAGCCCAAATCGGGCGGGCTTAGTCGCAGCCGAATTTGGCCACCCCGGTCTTCCGCCAATTGAAATGCCCTTGCGACTCGGGCGACAAATCGGTCGGGATCGATCCGGAGCCTCCCGAATCCGGTGTCGGCCTTCGATCGCTCCGCGGAGATCTCGAAGCCGAACGATCGCCCCATCCAATGGGCCGCACCCGCCGGGTGATCCGCCTGGAGTTGTGCTGGCGATTGGGAAGGGCCATCATTGGAAGTTTGTGGACTGGATGGAATGACCACCTCACCCGATTCGTTCGCCCGATGGAATGCAGCTTCGATTGAGGAGCCTGGCATGAGAGATTGCGATGCCGTGGCAGCAAGATCACCGGCGACCGTCTGCTCCTGCCGGTGGCCGGTATCTGTAACCCCCGATGTCTGGCTGCCTTGATGTTTCCGGCTGTTCCGAATGGATGGATCTTCCTCGTAGGTTGCGTTGGAAACCGGACCCAGCGAGTGAGCGAGTACGTGGTCCTGGATGCCCCGATCCCCGGTTTGGTTCGCCGCCAAATCCATGGTGTCAGATGCCGTCTCGAGTCCATCCTCAAGAACGGGCGCGTTGATTGCTGGATGAGAGCTTGGGTCCTGATGCACATGCTCCGCCAGGACATCCTCCGGGATGGCATCGCCGGGCTCTAGGTCGGCAAGTGCCTCGGTAGCCGTTGCCATATTTCTCGAAATCTCTTCCGCACCAATGGGCTGTTTCTCCGCGGACGCATTGGGAAGGCGTGTCGGTTCCTGAATTGGGGCCATGGGATCTATGGATTGGTCATTGATCCTGGAACTCTGGCCTGCGATGCCAGGCGCTCGTGATGCGTCGGCATGGTTGGCTTGATCCGAGGAGTCGAGCGTCTTGTCTGTCAATTCGGATGCCTGGGATGCTCCAGGGCTATCGAGGGATGGGGCGGGTTCGTTGCAAGCGGGATGGAGAACCAGCGTGGATATCTCTTCCTGCAAAGAAGCGTCACCGGGTGAAGAATCCTGATTGGAGTTCTTGCCGGGATCGGATCTGGGATCCTCGTTGGCCCGCGCGCCGGCGTTTGGTGAGGCGTCGGTACGGTGGGAGCGATCCGCCGGGACGGGATCCTTGGCGTTGTCTGGATTGGCCTCGGATCGGCCGGATGGGGATGAGGCAGGCGCATGCGGGAACGGTGGTGCGTTGTCCGCGCGGCGATCCAAACTCGCATCCGTAAAATGCTTGTCAAACGATCGATCATCATCCCTAGAATCCGAGAGCGGATCCAGACGTTTCGGTACGGGCAAAATGTGAAACAGAGCGTCTAGGCTGGATTCATTCATGATTCGTTGTGCCCTTAGTCCGTTTGCAGTTCCTGGAGTTCCTTTTTGATTTGCTCGGCCACTTCTTTTTTCGGGAAACCTTCCGTCATGAGTCGGTGCAATGTGTGGATCGTCGTGATATCTTCATCGGTTCTGAATTGTTGAAGTACTTTCTTCATCTGGGTGTCTGACATGGTATTCAAAAGCGAGATTACGGTTTCCAATTCATCATTTTCAATCATCTTCATCATTTCCTCTTTAACCTGCTGAGCCTTCATCAGATTAAAATGCCGGGCGACTTCAGTGTTTCCTTCCTGGATTGCATCCGCTTCCGCTTGCGCCAATCGGGCGTCGAGAGTTTGTGCCACGGTGTCACGGCGGACCATCTCGGATGCCAGGAGATCCCGGATATGTTTGAATTCGGCGATTTGGCGAGTCAATTGTTCACTTTTGATTTCGTGATTTCGATCGAGCAGGGCTCGATTGCGTTCGAGTTGCTCGAGGGATGGTTCCTCTGGCAAAGGCGTCTGGTCACCAGTTTCCTTTTCCACGGCGGCGATTTCCTCTAAGTTCACATCCTGAACCAGCGCGAAGATTTGAAATACTTTTTCATTGGTTAGTTTCCCGGAATGCCACAGGAAGCCGAAACCCAGGAGGCCTGCAAGAACAGTTCCCACGCAGACATAGCCAATCAATTGAGTGAAACCATGAAAGATCATGTGCATGGATCAAATCCCCTCCTGAGCCGCATATACTTTTGGAGGGCGGCTTCCTCAAGCTCCCGGTTTTCGTGATGGGCCTGTTGGCATTGCCTAGCTGCGTCCAGTTTATTTTGTAGTTTTTCAACGGCACGGACTTCCTGGTCGGCATGGACCAATGCCGCCCGGCGCCGGCGGACTTCATCCGTCAGGATTTGCGATTGCTCATGGAGCATGGACTTTTCGGCTTCGAGGGCCATTTGGTGTCGCTGGGCATTGATGAGTTGGTTGAGATCGAATGTGTTGGGTGATGCGGCACGCCGGCGATTCTGGAGCAGGTTGGTTTCGTTTTGCTCCAACTCGGCGCGTTGTTTTTCGAGGATCATTTCAGCCTGTTGTGCTTCGGCCAGCGTGAGCCGCCGTTGGTTGCGGGCGGCTTCTCGGACCTTGCGAAGTGTCTCCAATTTGTCTGCGCGGCGTGCCATGAGAATTGCAATCGGGCTTGAGTCTTGAGTCGTGAGTCCTGAGTCCTGAGTGTTGAGTCGTGAGTTTTGAGTGTTGAGTGTTGAGTCTGGGGTTGTCGTCGTTGATCTTCAGTCTTGGGCCTTCTTGGTGCCGGTTGCTGCCGGTGCTGGGATAGTGGCATGGGCTGGAATGGCCGCCTGGCGCATTCGGCATTTCGCGGCCAGTTGTGCGAGTGTCTGCTGGGAGAGTTCAAATGATGTGATTTCATCAGTTTTCTGTTGCAGAAAGGCGTCCATTTCTTGCCGCATATCGATTGCGGCGTCCACGAGCGGATTCGTTCCACGGCGGTAGGCTCCGATGGCGATCATGTCTTCATGTTCGCGCAGCGCGGATAGCAAGGAACGGATCATCTTTGCTGCTTCGCGGTGTTCTGGTGTTGTGACATCGTTCATGAGCCGGCTGATGCTGTCGAGTACATCGATGGCTGGATAGTGGCCTTTGGCGGCAAGTGGCCTGGACAACCAGGTGTGCCCATCGAGAAGGCCCCGGACCGCATCCGCAATCGGTTCGTTTTGATCATCCCCCTCGACCAGGACCGAATAAAAGGCCGTGATACTCCCTTTCCGGGTTCGCCCTGCACGTTCGATGATTCGAGGGAGTAAGCCGAAGACCGAGGGCGGGTAACCACGGGTTGTTGGCGGTTCACCGGCGGCCAGACCGATTTCCCGCTGCGCGGATGCCAGCCGTGAAATTGAGTCGACTAGTAGCAGAACATGGTTCCCCTGGTCACGAAAGTATTCAGCGATTGTATTGGCCGTCTGTGCTGCCCGGACACGGATGACGGCCGGTTCATTGCTTGTCGCAACCACAACCACGCTTCGTTCCAATCCATCGGGTCCCAGGTCCCGCTCGACGAACTCATTGACTTCGCGGCCGCGTTCACCGATCAAGCCGATAACGATAACGTCCGCCGCCGAGCGGCGTGCCATGAGGCCGAGCAGGATGCTTTTCCCAATCCCCGAACCGGCAAATATTCCCATCCGCTGGCCCTGGCCGCAGGTGAGCATCCCGTCGATGGCGCGAATCCCCGTGGCCAGGGGCGTACTGATTCGCGGGCGATCCGTGGGGGATGGGGCGGAACCTTCCAGGGGAGCGCGGCACGCGAGGGCTGGCTGCGGGCGGCCATCGATGCATTGGCCAAATGCATTCACGAGCCGGCCTAAAAGTTCATTTCCCACTCGAATCACACGGTTCGTTCGTACCAGGCGGACTCGATTGCCACGCCGGACCCCAGTGGTTTTGCCAAGGGGATAAACGATCGAATGGCGATCGCGAAAACCAATGACCTCGCCAGCAATCGGCGCATCCGTCTGCCGCTCGATCTGGACATGGGCCCCGACCGGTGCCGGGAAATCTGAGACGGAAATGGTCATGCCATCCGTCGCGACCACGTGTCCAATCAGCCGGGTCGGCATCGCTGTGGCAAGTTGTTCGAATAGGCTCAACATAGCTCTTTAACCAGTCAACTCTTCCACGATTCTTGCCAGTTGCGATTCAATACGTTGGTCGATTTCTCCAAACTCGGTCGTTACCCGGCAATTACCCGGTTCCATCGATTCATCGGCTACGATTTGTGCTGGAGCAAGTTGTGCGATGGTTTTGGCCAGCAGTTCTATTTGCGGGCCTAGGTTTCTGTGATCGATGGGATTCAGATGGAGTGTGATTTCATCGGCACCGGCGGCGAGGGAGAGGGCTTCGCGGATCAATGCAAGCGTGATTTCTGGTTGTTCCTTGAGTTCTTGGCGAATGATGCGTGAAGCGATTGCCGCAGCGAGCGAGACCGTTGCGTGTTCCCAGTGCGCGATCCATGCATATTGGGCATCATCAATTTGCCGGATTGCCTTTTGCAAGGCGGGGATGAGAGTTTCCATCTGTTTGGCCACCTTTGCGTCAAGCACTTGCTCGACCGCCTGCATGGCTGCTTGACGCCCCGATTCGGCCGCTTCGCGCCAAATCCGCTCCGCCTGCTGATGTGCCTGCTGGATAATCTTGGCAGCTTCATTCCGCACCGTATCCAAATACCCGTCTGCCTGGCAGGCAATGTCCTCAAAACGAAAGGCAACTGTCTGGATGGACCGGCCAGATGGCTGTTCGTGCGGCGAAGATGTTCGGATCACAGTTGCCATGGGATTTTAATTGGAGACGTTGATGAAATTCCATTTCTCCGCGAAACAGTTCTACGTTAAGTTGGCGAAGGGGTCGTGGATTGCATGTGCCTGGGAGAATGAACAATTTGGTTGGCGACTTGGATTAGTTCGCGACGGGCGTTTTCGACATCCGACAGCCGTGTCGGGCCGGGTGAAGCGAGCAGACGGCGTAATCGAGTTGCCTCCGTTGGGGTCAAGTGGGAGGCCATTCGGTCTATCAAGGCTTCGTCCGCACCGGTAAGAGCCAGGATGGTCAGTTCCGGTTCGATCGATCGAAGCAAGGTGGACCATGTCCATTCATCCAAATCAATGAGGTTTTCAAACTGCGTCAACGGCATGCGTCGTGAAGGCGCATCAGAGTGGAAATGGTAGGAGTTTTGAGTCGGGCACTCTGAAAAAATGGCCTCCTGCCTTGGTCGGTTCGAGATCGATGCTGGAACATCGGGATTCGGTTCCAAAGGTGGGCGATTGGAATGGCTGGGTGTTGTCTTCAGGGAGGAATTTTTGGACATGGCAGAGGATCCATGAGTTTTCAGACCTAGCCGTGTCGCGAGTGGGATGTCGTGGAGTTGGATCTGGTCGACGAGAGTTGCCTGTTTTTTTCTGTCGACTGCCGACAGGATGCCTTGGACGGCTGCCAGTCCCCGTTCGCGTTGCCGTTTCTGGTCCTCTTGCGCATGGACCCAGGTTCGTAATTCAATGGCAACAGCTTGAACACTCTCCGGATCACCCGGTTCTAAATCGCTCAGTCGTCGCAGGATGCCAACCTGGAGAGGGATGGGCAGGCGGACTAGCAAATCGGCCGCACATTCGGCGGGAAGGTAAGATAGGACGACTGCAATTGTTTGCGGATGCTCCTTTTGGAGCATATGGACGAGTGTGTCCGTATCAGCCTCTTTTAAGAAATCAAACGGGCAGTTCGTGGAAGGATCGTCCTTGTTGGCGGAATCCGCAAAGAGAGCGGCAAGCGAATCTTCCACTTCCACTCCTGGATCCTTGGTGTGAAGAGCGTGCGGGGCTGGGCATGCATTCGTGAACGCTTGAAAGACGGTCTGGCGTTCCGTTGGTGAAACGCGGCCGAGCATCGTGGCGGCCTGTCGAATTTTCGCGGCTTCCTCGGGTTCGAGCCGGTTCAGCAACTGTTTGGCCAGTGCTGCGTCGAGACTGGAAATGAGGATTGCCGCTTGCCGGAGGGAATCGGGTGAATGGATCATGTTGGAATGGGTGGTCGGTTGGAACACATGGTGGGGCCTACCCTGCGTTTCCTATCCACGAACGCAAAATGGCGGCCGCGGCATTGGGATCTTCGCGGACGATTTCACTAAGATCGTCCTTCAGGCTTTTACCTTTGCGGAGTCGAAGTCGAGGTTGATTCGGTCCGGCGACCTCGTCCGTATCGGTTTCGTCGGTGTCGATCTGGAATGTGGTTGCGGCGGGGGGCGATGGTTCAGGTGCCGGGACGGCTTTCACGATGGATCGCAACAAGACAAGTCCGAAGGTCGTCAGGCCCATCATTCCGAGGGTGGTCCAATTGCGACTCGTCCAAGCCATGGCCGTCTGTGCCAGCGATGGGCCTTCCACGGCTTCCGGGGTTCGTGGCCAGTACGTTGTAATATTGACCTTGGGATATGGGTCTCTTCCCTGGATCGATTCCTGGCTAAGATTGAGGAGTGTGACGACGGCTTCTTGGAGTTTGCTTATCTCGGCTTTCTCGATTTGTTCCAGATCTTTTGAGGACGGAACGGCCGGATCGCTGCCATCAGCGGGTTTGTTCCGCTCCCGCCAGATGTTCTCCCAGTGAGTATTGGGAATGCGAATCGATGCCGTGATACGTCTTGGTGTAAAACCATGATGTGTTGTTTTTGTCTCCGTATGGCTTACCGCGGATGCGATATCTGATTGCTCGATTGTTTTTTTGCTCTCGTTCGAGCGTTGCTTGGTCGAGGTATTTTCATTGGCACGGCCGTTGGGGCCTATTGCTTCGGTGTTCGCTTGCATACCCACCAACCCACCCGGTGTCGTATCCATGTTTGTGGTCTCTTCCGAGGATTCGGATGCCGTGAGGGGAACAGTTTTGGGGTCAATTTTAACATCGGTCTCTATTTTTTCGGCGATTGGATCGAGTTCGGCGCTGACGGCGACGCGCACGCCTTGGATATCGGCCAGGACTTCATTCAGGATTTTTGTTCGCATCCTGTTTTCGAACATGTGGCGAAGTTCGTAGTATGGATCTTCGGTTGCATCACCACTTTCACTGTCCCCGCCGCCAAAGACCCGGTTGCCGACCAAATCGGCAACAGTCACATTTTCCGGCTTACCGCCAACGGCACTCGCAACGAGTCGCCGGATCATCTTGACTTGCTGGGAATCAATGGCATCCTCGGTCTGGGCCTGCAAGTTCACGGATGCTGTCACAAGCCGTTGTTTCAACGTCGGGCTGCGATTGGAACGCTCATCCGATTCGTGAATCAAGACATACGCTTCTTCAACACCTGTCATTTTACTGATAATCATGGAGAGCTGTTGTTCGCGAGCTGCCTTGAATTGAAGCCGGCGATCTTCCTTGCTACCCAGCATCCCGCCCGCGGAGAGTGCCTGATCGATGAGGCGGTGGAAATCGACCGGCATGGCACCGGCATCGGCAATCGCCGCCATGTACGTTGCCTCCTCGCCGCGTGGAACCCGAACTCGGCAACTCTCGATTTCATATCCCGACAAGCCGGCCGTGCCAAATGCCCCCTCGATCCGGTCCAATTGGTTCCGGGAGAGTCGCTCGCCGCCAAACAGGAATCCGTCCGGCCCGGCAGTGCCCTGATGGAATAAATAGCCCAAACTGATGACGACCGCGATGCACAATAAACCAGCGGTGATCCGGGCAGCCGGTGTCATCGAAAGGAACAAATCGCGTACTTGCGCGTAGGAGCGATTGAGAGTATCCATCCGTGGAATTTGTGTTTGGGTTTAAGGAGTGTTTTTGCCTGAGAACCTATCCCAAAAAAACTGGCCACCCTCCACCCGCTTGCGGGGAGAGGAACTGGGGATGAGGGGTTTTGAGATAAGCTCTAAATTTGAATATCACGTATCTCCTGATAAGCCTGCATCAATTTATTTCGTACCTGCATCATGAGTCGAAATGTCAAATCGGCCTTCTGCACGGCGGTCAGTACTTCCGATGGATTGATATCGCCACCAGTGAAAAGCGATTCAACGGCCTTATCCGCATCCACCTGCATTTCATTGACCCTGGAAATCGAATCGAGCAACATGTCCTTGAATGAACCGGATGCGCTGGATGAGCCAAGTTGCGTGGGCTGGCTTGGCATCGGTGGTAGCGAGATGCTTGTTGGTTGGATCGGGATCATGATTGGTTCCTATTGATCTTTGCGCCACGAAGGAACCAGAACGAGCAAGCAGGAGCCCGGCAATTCCCGAGCTCCATCTTGAAATACGGATTCTTTCGTTGCGCAACCTTCATTAAACGATGGTCCAGTTCAAACCGAGTTCGGGGTGGGAGATTGCTGTCTTTGTGGTTCGCATCACGCAATAATCCTGAGTGTTTGCCGGGCCAGGTCTTTCGTGACTTCTATGACTCCAATATTTGCTTCATATGCCCGCGTTGCCTCGAGAGCGTCAACGAACTCGGTTGTCATGTCGATGTTCGGATATGCGACATAACCCCGCGCATCGGAATCCGGGTGGTCGGGCTCGTATTTCATCAAGGGCGGCCGGTCGATGATTTCAATACCAGTGACCTGGACTCCCACTCCGCCACCAGGCGTGTTGATCGAATCGTCCGCTTCAAATACGGCGTAGCGGGGTGAATACGGTTTCAATTCGCCATGTTCGTTGCGGGTGGTTCCGATATTCGCCAGATTGGATGATATGGCATTCAACCGTATCCGCTGGGCGACCAGGGCACTCGTGCTGATGTCAAGGGCATTGAGCATGATGGTCCAATTCCTGTTGTTACACCTGTTCACTTATCGCTGATTCGAGTAATCGAAACTGGGAAATCATGATCGATAAGGCCAGATTATGTTGGGCTTGGTTCTTGGCCATTTCCGTAATCTGTGTTTCGATGGAAACATCGGCCGAATCGTGCCGTAGGACGCTTCGGAAAGATTCCTCCACGTTGCCAAACGTTTCCATGGACTTGCTTTCGTTGAACAAACTTGATGGCTCACTCGGGATGCCGTACCGCGATGCCGCGGAACGCTCCGTTTCCCGCTTCGACAAGGCCTCCTTCAAATGTTCCTGAAAGTGTTCCGGCGATAGGTCGCGGATTTTGTAGCCGGGTGTGTCCAGGTTGGCTATGTTTCCCGCCAGAACACCGTGTCGTGTCTCGGTAAACTGGACAACCTGTTGCAGTACCGGGATGGTGGTGGTGTCAAACATCGACATCAGATCAAAACATCCAGGATTTCCAAGCAATCGGCATGCCAGCACTTCTGGTGATCATCTCTTCTTCCTGACATTGACCAGTTTCGCTTGTTTTCCTGGTTCTCCTTTCGAACAGCTGTTTTTTATTCGGGCATAGCCGGGCCAATTTTGCCGATTCCATCGGCAAAATTGGCCGATCGCTAGACCGGCTAAGGCGTGAAGTTTTCTGGATGGTCCGGGATGAAATATTTCCTCATGAAAGGGAACATTGCTTCGGTTGGCTCCGTGGAGGATGGTATCACGAGGCATAACTTTTTTCTCTTGGAGCGTATCCATAGGAACGCAACTTGGCACTGAGGGTTCGGACACCGATTCCCAGCGCGGCAGCTGTCCGGGCCCGGTGCCCTCCGAAATGGCTCAGAGTTGCTTCGATCATATGGCGTTCCATTTCTTCCAGGGAGGTTCCGACCGGAATGGTGGAGTGGGCTTTTGTCATCAGTGGGCCATCCTGGTTGTCTGGGGCAGCCAGCCAAGGCTGGAGTTGATCTCTTGAGATTGGTTTGCCATTCCAAAGGACGCAGGCTCGGGTCACGATGTTCTGGAGTTCTCGCACGTTGCCGGGCCAGCGGTATTGGACCATCAATTCTTGGGCGGATGGATCGAGTTCGCAGCGGGGCCGATTGAGTCGCAGGGAAGCCATTGTCAGGAAGTGGTCGATCAATTCGGCCACATCACCATGCCGTTCCCGGAGTGGTGGGACCTCGATTGGGATGACAGCCAGGCGATAGTACAGATCTTCGCGGAATCGCCCTTCGGCAATCTCTTTGGAGAGATCGCGATTTGTCGTGGCCACGACCCGGACATCGACTCGGATTGTCTGACTCGATCCGACCGGTTCGAAGGAGCGTTCCTGTAATACACGAAGCAATTTTGCCTGGAGGGGGAGGTCAATTTCGGTCACCTCGTCCAAGAGGAGCGTTCCACCATTGGCTATCTGGAAACGGCCGGTGCGATCCGAGTCCGCTCCGGTGAACGCACCCTTGATATGGCCGAAGAGTTCGCTTTCCATCAGTTGTGCTGACAGAACCGGGCAATTGAGGCAGGCAAACGGGCCGTGCTTCCGGTGGCTCTGGGCGTGCACTTCTTTTGCGACGAGTTCTTTCCCAACGCCGCTTTCACCAAGGATGAGTACAGTTTCATCTGTTGGAGCGACCTGGGCGATGCGGTCCCGAAGTCGTTGCATGGCGGGGCTCGACCCGACCATGATCGGGGAATTGGTGGAATTTGGTTCTGGATCGCTGGATTGCAGGACTCGGCCACGGTCGCGTGCCTGGCGGACACAGGTTTCTAATTGATCCGCATTGAAGGGTTTTTCGATATAGTCAAAGGCACCATGACGCATGGCTTCCACGGCCGACGCAATGCTCGCGTGGGCGGTGACCATGACGACCTGGGTCGGGATATTTCGGGACTCGATTTGGCAGATAAATTCGAGGCCCGACATGCCGGGCATTTGCAGATCGGTCACGACGACATCGAATCTTCTCTCCTTCATACACGCGAGGGCTTCCGGCGCACTTGCGGCGCAAGCGACATCGAAACCTCCACAGCGAAGCACGTCCATGATGGATTCGCGGGCCTGGAGGTGATCATCGACGACCAGCACGGAGCCTTCCGAGTAAATGGCTGTTGGCGACATCATGCGGCAGCCTCCATCGCCCTGGGTGGAAAAACGAGCGTCAACGCGGCGCCTCCCTCGGGGCAGTTGGCAGCGATGACGTGTCCCCCATGCGATTCGACGATTTGGTAGACGATCGCCAACCCAAGCCCCGTCCCGCCGCTCTTGGTTGAGTAGAACGGTTCAAATGCCCGGCCCTTGGTCTTTTCAGAAAAGCCGGGGCCACTATCAGCAACCTCGATTTCAAGGCCCGCCCGTGTCGTCATTGCCGTGATGACCAGATCTCCCCCTCGGGGCATGGCATCCAGGGCATTGAGAACAAGGTTTAGCAAAGCCCGGCGAACCATTTCACGGTCGGCGGATAGCAGCATATTGGGAGGGATATCGACATCCAGTGTCACGTACTGGGCAGTGATTTGGGGTGAAAGCGATTCGCAGATTTCATCGATCAAATCACGAACCAGAAACGTTTGCCATTGCGGGGGTCGGTTGGCAGTGAAACTCAATAGATCGTTCACGGTAGCATTCAGGGCGTGAAACCCTGCCTCAATCTTGGCCAAGATCTCCAGGCTGCTGGCATCCTGGCCGAGCTGCCTGCGGAGTAATGTGGTGTATAGTGAAACGGGGACAAGTGTATTCCGAACCTCATGCGCGACGTGGGAGGCCATGCGGCCGAGGTCGGCAAGCCGGTTCCGGCGAGCCAGTTCGGCATTTTTTCGCTCCAATTCACAGGTAAGATGCGCCACCTCGGTCCGAAGTGTTTCATGCGTTTGCTGTAAGCGGACCGTGGCATCGTTCCATGCCGCGAGCACTGTTTCCAGATCCGCATCACGATCCGGCAATCGGCCCGCTGGGGATACCGGAGTTTCAGGATTGGAGTCACGAGGATTCGAGTTGTCCGGTTGGAAAATTCTCATTGCCTTCCGTTCGGCTTGTTGATTTCGTTTTCTGGTGAACGTTTGAAGTTTTGGGAGCCCGGCCTGATAGTCCATTCAATCATCCGGTTTTTCGCCGGGAACTGGATTTCTGGGCACTCCATTGCTCTTGTGGCCTGGTGATGGGAGCGTACTCTGGGCCGAATAGGCTTCCCGCGCGCGGTTGGCTGTGTGGGCATGCTGCAGTTCGGCTGCCGTAGCATCACGGCGTTTTTTCATTCGGGACTCATTCAATTTCTCCTGTTGCACTATTTCGTTCAGGAGTTGGCGGCATGCCTCGGCTACCGCAGCGCACCGGTTCCGGTCGAACGGGTCACGCCAGACACGCTCTTTCGGTTCTTCGTTTCGAAATGGGACAAGATGCGTCTCAACAGATTGCAATGATGCGATCACATGTTGTTTCAGAGCAAGGAGCTTCAGGATCTGACCCATGTCACCGCAGTCGATCAACTTAGCCTGCTGTTCGCCTAGGTCGAGCAATTGCACCAAGCACTGGTGTTTTGCGTCAATCAACTTGCTCAATTTATCTGTTGGCAGGGTGGACACGATAATTTCCAATATCGTAGGGGGTGTGTTCTATCGCATGCAAACCATAGGCAGTGCCATGGAATGACGGGTAGGGCGTGTATGATGTAACTGGGTGATTTCTAAAGATATTGAATGATCCTTCCTGTCTACCATTGACTCATTTCATCCAGCAGTTCATTCCATTCGCTGCGGGAAAGGTTCGTGGCGAGAGAAAAATCCGCATTGCTGGGTATCCGTCGCAGGACGACCTTCGCCTGCTCCAGTGCTCCACGTGCCTCGACGAGTCGGTTCATTCGGCGGTGGCAATTTGCGATTTGCACATAGGTTTCCAGCACGATCGGATCGTTTGGGTACAAGCTGGAGGCATTCCGGAATACTTCGAGTGCTGCGTCATACTGTCTCAAATCGAAAAGGACACCGCCGCGCAGGATATAGCTGTTTCTAAGGATGGCCTGATCCAGGGGATTCAAATCGCCTTCCGCGCTGGCGACAGTGAGGGCTTGTTGGACTTCTTGATAATGATTTGCTGCTGCATTTAGATAATGATGGAAGGACTCAAGTTGTTTCTCGCGTTCATTATCGCTTTGTGCTTCTTCATAACGTTTCAACGGCTCCTTGGCGGCCTGGCGATAGGCATCTGCGACGAGATAGTGGGCAAGAATTGTCTGGCTCACATTTCTATCCACGGCTTCAGTCAGTCTGTTGATTGCCTCTTCGTAACGGCCTGTTTCGTGGAGCAGTGTGCCGTAATAGAAGAGGGAGTCTTGCCATTCGCGGCTTTTGGGTGTCAGAGTATCGTCGCTGAAATTATCCAATAGCATTTGGATCGCTTGATCCATCTCCCCTTTTTCCCGGAGCGCGTGGCTGCATATGATTCGAGCTTCATAGACAGCGACATCATGATGGTGGAGTGTGATACATTCCTGCAAAGCAGAGATGCATTCGTCATATCTCCCCTGGGCAAGGAGCGCTTGTCCGAGTAGGACAAGCGCTTGTGGGCGGCGTGCGGTGATTTCGTATTTTAAATACTCTCTCAGGACCCGCGCGGCTTGGGTGTAGGATTGGCCTTGGATATAACAATCGGCCGCTTCCCACAGGATATCCGTGTAGGAAGGGGTGGTGAAATGGTGCTTTGCCAGCTGCTCGAAAACCTGGCCAGCTTGGCGCAAATAGGCCCGGGCTTTCTGCTGGCGGTCTTTGACTTCCAGGCGATCGGTGGCCTGCTGGGTCGTCAGTTTGGAAACGCAGTTCAGTTTCAACGATTGAGCACGAATGCTTAAAACTTCTGTTTGGGAGAAAAGGGGATGAAAATCGTCCAACATGGCGGACGCCAAGTCGAATTGGCCGGCATCCATCAGCCCCTGGTGGGCGTTTCGGATCCGTGTTTGAAGGCGGGACAATGGAAGCCAGCGGTTTTGGTACACGCTCGGATCGCCGACCGCGAACAGGGTTCGACGATAAGCGGCCACGCAATCGTCATACTTCTTCTGGGACTGCAATAGGTCGGCTTCCGCGACGGACGCGGCGATGCCTTCCGGCAGGGTCATATACTGTTTTCGGGTTCGTGCGAATTGGTCGAGGGCCGCATCCGAATATTTTGGGCCCATTTCAGCGTAACAGACACCGATCAAATACATGGATTCAGGGAGGCGCCGCTTGTTCTGGGCGTCCTTCATTTGAGCCTTGCGAAGGACCTCGATTGCCTCTTCGAATTTCTGATTCGCCCGCGCGTACCGGTCCGCGTTTGGCAAAGTTGAATCGATCAGGATCGCCCGAGCATCCGACATCAGCAGCTGGCCCTCCAAGATGTTCGCATCGGCATGGCGTTGCGCTGTTTCGGGGAGTGTTTGATAGACCTTCCATGCTTCGGCTTGTTTTCCAAGCCGCAATAAAATCTCGCCCTGCTGCAAGAGATGTTCTTCTTTTTGGGTTGGTGAAAGGAGCTGATCTTCCAGATGGGTTTGATTGTGCTGCAACGCGGATTCGAGTTCTGGTGTGGGCAGGTCGAGGTATGCGTCTGCCAGGAGCCCATGAATCTCGGTTGACCACTGCGGATTGATTTCAAGGGCCTCCTTAAGTACGGGGATACTTTCGGTGCTCTGGGCACTGTTGGCGAGACTTTTCGCGAGCAGGTAAATCCCTTCATCCGCGCGTCCGGCCGGGAAACCTCGGGCCCTAGCCTGTTTCAGATACCCGGCGGCAATGAGATACGCTGCGCGGCGTTGTTGGGGAGATGTGTTTTCTTCTGCCTCTTTCGCTCGAATGGCACCAAGAATGAACATCGGACCACCGTAGTCTTGTGGTGCCAGTTGTTTCTTGTCTTGGAGCTGGCGAATCAAGAGCGCCGCCTCCTCGTAGCGCCCCGCATCCAATGCCTCGAAGGCGGCCTCCAGTGAGGCAAAGGCCTGCTCATCCACGACCTGTCTTGCCAGGTAGGTCCAGACGGTCAATGTGCCTGCCAAGACGAGGGCCACCACTATACCTGTACCAATCGTTCGGAGTTTGTTCGCCACCGCCCAATTGCGCACATCGGTCCAGACAGCGTGAAACCATTGATTCCACGATGTTACTTCCTTTCCGTCTTCTGATGGATTAGGATTCTCGTCGGTCGCCAATGTCGCGAGTCCTTTCGCTACACTGTGGTACTGGACGCTTGGTACTGGACGTTTCCGGATACCATGAGCAAACACCAACCTATTGGCGATGCTTGCTCATCGGCGGCAGAAATGGGCAGAAAAGCGAGGAGCTTGTACCGAAACGCGCGTTGGATGTCAATCCGCGTTCGGTGCTAGCAGACCAGGTGCATCGATCCAAAAGAGAGGCAATGACCGTGCAAGCAATCCAATGGAAGGCGGGATTTGGGGATCTCCAAAGAGCTGGGCGTCCGCGATTGCTCGTGAGCGTTCGTAACGCCCAGGAGGCGGATACGGCGGTTCGGGCGGGCGCTGAATGGATCGATGTCAAGGAACCACTCCGAGGCCCGCTCGGTTGCGCCGATGAAACAATCATCGAAAACGTCGTGGATGCCGTGGATTCCAGAACCCCAGTCAGCGCGGCGTTGGGAGAGTTGACCCAGAACACCGTGGAACGTGCCTCACGGATCGCGCGGATTCCCGGATTGGCACTCGTGAAAATTGGGCTGGCGGGAGTACTGAAAATTCCCGGTTGGGAAGAACGCTGGTTCCGTGTGATCGACGCGGTTCGAGAAGATGCCGCCATTGCCGCCGTTGCCTATGCGGATTGGCAGACGGCCAGTGCCCCGCCACCTGAGACCGTTGCCCGGCTTGCCAGGCATCGATGTGATGCCTTCCTTGTGGATACCTTTGATAAAGCCGGCCCAAGCCTTCCGGAATGGATAGCACCGGCCGAACTCGAAAGACTTCTGGCCATTGCCCATGACGGCGGTATGATAACCGTGGTTGCCGGACGATTGACCTTGGAATCGTCCGCCAGCATCTTGCCGTTGGGGCCGGATTTCATTGCTGTCCGGGGCGCTGTTTGTTCGCATGGAAGAAATGCATCCTTGTCTTGGGAGCTGGTCCAGGCATTGACAAGACGCCTCGATGAATTCGCATCTGGGTGGACTTCGCAGAGAAATACTTGACTTTTTCGCCCAAATTGCGATACTCGTCTTCAACGCTAGCACTCTGGAGCGAATGAATTCAACGCAATGAATTGCTCCAGCGAGCTCTTGCAGATTCTCCAGGAGTCGTTCTTTTAGAGGGAGGAGACGATCGTGCCGAGTTCCGTGCTGGAAGCCATCAAGATGGGGTTGTGGGATTTTGAACCGAAAGAGGCCAGCGAAGAGACATTCGATGCAACACTTGCCATGCCGGGAACGAAGAATAAAATCGATGTTCTCGCGCAGCGCGTCCGGGAGGGATTGCCTCTCTGGCACTCGCAGGACCTGAGGGACTACGACGACGAACGATTGGTTCAACTTGGAGAGGATTCAGAGACGAGCGGCAGATTGGAATGACTCGAACGATCCTCGATCTCTCGGAACCACCCGCTCGATCCAGCGTCACGCCCCGTTCTCGAAGGTGTTCGGTGCATGTCCATCTTGGAATTTGAATGCCCGCATGCCGAACTAAGGAGCCATCGTGCCAAAATTGAATCTATCCATCCCGCATCAACTGGGCATCCAGCAGGCGACCGAACGCCTCAGCCATTTCATTGACCAGCTTCGCCAAGATTATGGGAACCAGGTGAGCAATCTGTCCCAATCATGGAATGGCAATGCACTCAATTTTGCGTTCCAGGCCTATGGCATGGCCGTCGAAGGCAAAATGACCGTGAACGACAAGCACCTTGAACTCCATGGCAATCTGCCAATGGCCGCGATGCTCTTCAAGGGGAAGATCGAATCGGCGATCCGGCAAGAGCTGACGAAACTGCTCGGCTAGCTTGAGGGGCTCGAATAAAATGTCGGCCAGATCGTTGATCAGCTTGTGGCACGGTCAGGAGACCGGCCACAACATGGCGAAACTACTCGGCTAGCTCTTTAATTTAGGGCCTGCTTTTCAACGACAAGATGGACCCTTCATTGCGGCCGGTGGGATTGATCTCGATTCCCAGCGTCGTTTCCGTGTTGTACTTCGGGGAAATTTTGACACTTGGATGGGTGATCTTGACTTTGTAAATCCCAGGCTGGACGGCATGCAATCCCCGTTCGCTTTCCGGCAGCTCTTTGTCCGGGATGGCCAGGCTGGCCTGACCGGCGTCGGACGTTGTTCCTTCCGCGGCATGGATGGCATCGCTGAGGAACGGTTCTGGCTCGATCCGGACGGTTGCTCCGGCAAGTGGTTTGCCATCGAGTTGGACGGAGCAGGTATAGGACATCAATCCCGCACCGGTCCGATAGAGGGATTCGATCCGCGCCGTGATCTGGTCCTGGCTGAGTTGCTGCTGGTTGGCTAAGGCCGGTAGAAGCCCAGGGCATGCGGCCAATTCCGCCTTGCTAAGCGAGCCATTGTTGTCTTTGTCGTACTGCTTCAAAGCGGCCGACGCGGCGTCGCCGGGATCGACGGATGGCGTTTCGATTGCCGGCCCGGCTCCGTTCTGGCACCCGAGCAGGCCGAAAACCAGGAAGATGGCTGGGAAAGATATCCGGGTAGTCATGGTAGAGAACATGGAAAGGAGAGAGAATTATTGGCTACCGTCTTTCCGGTTGGCAAATGCCTGATGGACGGCAAGATCAATATCATAATCCATGCCTTCGACATGTCCATCGCAATAGGCGACAAACCATAGACCCGGATGCGCGCTGCCAAAGCGGTACGTATCATCGTAATTCTGGCGATCCTGCATGGGAACCCGCGAAGCGGTTCGGAAATTGTCGTTGTTGAATCCGGTGCACCAGGTTTCATTATCCGCGCCGGAATTGCCATCTTCGTAATGGAGTGGATTGAGGTATTTCTCTCCGATCATATACGTTTTCGATGTCCCGTCCGTAATGTGGCGGATTGAAATTTCACTCCGTTCAAAACTGACGCCGGTCAGCTCGGCAACACCGCAACCCGACCTTAATTCACCGACATTGTTTTGGGTGCACCAGCTGTAGGTTGCTGCTCCTGCAAGATCTCCTGGCCCCGCATAGAACTCATTGGCTTCCAGGTGTCCGCAGTTCGCGGCATAGTCACTCCGCCCCGCCTTGTTATCGTCGGCGGGATTCGGCGCGGAATTGTAGGCGATAAAAGTACCATCCCAAGGCTTTTCGAA
>JAFGFZ010000301.1 GCA_016930815.1 Pirellulales bacterium
ACCTGTTGGGCCATATCGTACTGCGTGGCCAGGGCCCACCGAGCGATCCGTTCCCCGGCGGAAATCTTCAGTTGCGGATGGTACCATCGCCGCCGCAAGTCATAGGTGCTGACAAAGCCAATATTCTTATCGCCGGCATCGTAGAATTGCAGGAAGGTCTGGTACTGGGCCTCGCGGATGTAGGGGCCCGTATTGTTCATCATGGCGGTAAAGTCTTTGAGGGTTTGCACTTTGCCCTCGGTGCAAAGTGAGAGTATGCCGAAGGGCAATTCGGGATCGTTGAAGGCGGATCGCCAGGCGGTGATCATTTTGGGGAAGACGTGCCGATACATGATCGCACCCTGGGTGCCGTTGAAGCAGTTGTTATAGCCCTGGTGGAAGATGGCGCCTTTGATCGAGAGCCCTGCGATGGGGGCAATCATGCCCGCATAGCAGTTTCCGGGACGATTGGGGTCCATGGCAGGTCCCGGGCGAAGGTCGGTCGGCACGGTTCTACCCGCGGGGATCTCTTTCCCCTGCTCTTTCATCGCGTGGAACCATTCTTGGTGCTGCTTGATGCGGTTTTGCAGGTCCGCTTGCGGGTCCCATTCGTCGATCCTTTTTTGCCAGTCGGCAAGCAAGTCTTTGACCTGGGGAACGTCCATTTTGGTGAGGACAGGGGCGGGCGTCCACGTTTCGACCGTGGTACCGCCGCGGGAGACGTCGATCACACCAATTGGAACTTGTGTCGCCATGTGGATTCGCCGGGCGAACACGTAGCCGATCGCGGAGAGTTCGGGAACGGTCTGCGGCGAGCAAACCTCCCAATCACCTTTGCGAAAATGCCGGCCAAACCAGCCACTCCATTCGTGCAGTCGTGCGAAACCTCTCGCCGTCTCCGGGCCTTCCGCGGTAGGGATGGTCAGGATCCGGATGTTCGGGAAGTTGGCCGACACGATCTCGAGCGAGCCGTTCTCGACTTGGGAGATGGGAAACTCCATGTTGCTTTGTCCGCCGAGTAGCCAAACATCGCCCACGAGGATATTTTCGAGCTGGAGCATCTTATGCCTGCCTTCTATGGCGAGTTTTTGCGGGGCGGAGTTTGCCGGCATAGCGGTGAGCGTTACTTTCCAAGCGAGGTTTTTGCCGGCCGTCGTGACTTGTGTTTGGCCAGCAAAGGAGACCGTTACCTTTTCGCCCGCAGCGGCCCATCCCCAGATCGAAACCGGTTTGTCTCGCTGAAGAACCATGTTGGGTTGGAAGATGTTGCTGACACACAAACCTTCGCCGATTGCTGGGACGTCAACGACGTCCTCCTTTGGCATCGCCTTCTCTTCCGCCGCGGTGCTCAGGATACTCATCACAATAGCCGCCAACAGATTTGCCATAACGAATGATACTTGTTTTTTCATAGTGTTTTTTCCTTCGTTCTTCGTTTCAGATTGAGCTATGAATTAGCCACCATCTCGAACATGCCATAGTCAAGCCCCAATTCATTACCGATAAAGAACATTGTCAGCAGGAAGAATAGGGGAAGTGTTTCTTCATACTGATTCACTCGTCAGAACAGGAGCTGGTCGGTGCGAACCGTGGACCGGGCGGCAGGTGTTGAAGAAGATACCGCGTCATCAGCATTCGCAGATGGACCGTCGTGCCGCGACCTTCGCGGAGTCCGTGATCCCGATTGGGATACGCCATGTAGTCGAACTGCTTGCCCAGTTCGATCAGGCGATCCACCAATCCTTCGGTAATCGGAAGGTGAGTGTTGGTCTCGCCAGTACCGTGAATGATCAGTAAGTCTCCTTTCAAGCCTTCAGCAAAGTTGATTGGCGCGGACTGGCGGTATCCATCGGGATTCGTCTCGCGTGTTTCCATGTAGATCTCCTGAAACCACGCATTGTAAAGATGTGGTTGCGGCTTGGGCGCAACGGCGATTCCCACGTGATAGACATCGGGCTTGCGAAACATCGCGTTAAGCGTGTTCGAGCCACCGCCACTCCAACCCCAGATGGCTACCCGGGAGAGGTCGACGTAAGGGCAGGTCCGGGCGAGTGCTTTCAAACCCGCCGCTTGGTCCTCGGTGGAGAGAGGACCGAGGCTGCCGTAAACGGCGCGCCGCCATGCAGCCCCTTTCGGTGCCGGTGTTCCCCGGTTGTCGATGGATACGACCAGATAACCGAGGTTGGCGATTAGTCGATGGTAATCGGCATGTACTTCTCCCCAGGCGTCCAGCACGGTCTGTGCGTGTGGTTCTCCATACACATAGACGAGAACTGGGAATTTCATTAAAGGATCGAAGCGATCCGGTTTGATCATCCACGCGTCCATAACCACGCCGTTGCCGATTTCGAGCTGGAGGAACTCCGTTGGCTGCGAGATCATGGACTCCATCTTCGCGCGGAGTTCTTGATTGTCTTCCAGCACGCGCACGACTCGGTGTTCAGGCAATTGCACAAGTTCCGTGACGGGGGGAGTATCAAAAGTCGAGTAAGTATGGAACGCCCAGTTGGCATCCGGGGAGAAATTGTAGTCATGATTACCGGGCTGGTCAGCAGGAGTAACTCGTTCGGGTTCTCCCGTTCCATCCAGATGCGAACGGTAGAGATACTTTTGAGTCGCATTGTCAGGGGATGCGTAGTAGTAGAACGAGCCTCCTCCCTCGTCGACCATGGCACGTTCGATAATATCGTAAGGGCCGGGTGTCAGGAGATACTGTTCTTGGCCGTCACGGGAATAGACATATGCATGCCGCCAACCGTCCTTCTCGCTCAGAACAATGAATGCCCGACCATCGCGGATCCAGGTTAATCCAGCATTCTTGCTGTAGCTCGTGATAACCCATGCCGGATCGGATTCGTGGAAGATATGCTTGATGGCACCAGTACCGACGTCGGCTAGAAGAAACTCACGCACGTCTCGGAATCGACTCAGCTTTTCAATAAGCAGTTCATGCGAATTTCCAGCCCAATCGAGTTGCCCCAGATAGAATCCCTCTGCCGGTATGGTGATCGAGAGCCAGCGAGTCTCTCTTCCTTGTGCGTCGACAACACCAACACGCAGCGTTGGTATGGCCTCGCCTACCCTGGCAAACCGGTCTTCCCTTACTTTCGGATACGTCGGATCACCCGGGACAAGGACTGGCCTGATTTTCACTCGGGATTCGTCCATTTGCACGAAGGCAATCCGCTTTCCATCGGGGCTCCATACCGCGTGACTATTGGAAACCGAACTGTCGGCTGCACTGTTTGTGACAGGAACCTTCCGGCCACTGCTCAGATCGCGCACGTAAAGATTTCCTTGTTCGGAGCAGATGACGCTCTTCCCATCCGGGGAAATGTTGCCGGCTCCGCGGACCTTTGCTTTCTGAGATGGGTTGAGCGCTGTGCGCTTGCCGCTAGCGGCATCATAACGCACCATGATATGCTCTTTCGTATCGGGAACCGATTCCAGAACCGTGTAGCCCGAGCTATCCGCAAGCCAGTCTGCGCGAAATCTCTTTGCGCGAAATTCTTCCCGATCGTAGATGACACGCAGT
>JAFGFZ010000302.1 GCA_016930815.1 Pirellulales bacterium
ATCTTGGGCTCAAAACTCATGCTAATATCCCTTCAATTTGAGCGAGAATCTGCGCGTCGGTGAAATGTCGACCCTTGATGGCTCCCGAGGGACATGCCGCGACACAGGCGCCACACGCCTTGCAGGCCGCGGGAATCACATAGCTGCGGGATCGTACCTCATCGAAGCCAATCGCACTGTAGGGGCATAGTTCGTTACACAAGCGGCAACCCGAACAGCGATCCTCCTGAACCTCGGCAAAGACGCCGTCAATCTCGATTTTACCTTTGGATATTTTGCCCAGGATCCGTCCGGCAGCGGCACGAGCTTGGGCCACCGTATCTGGGATATCTTTGGGAGCAGCACATGTGCCAGCGATGTAAACGCCATCGGTGGTCGTCGCGACGGGATCGAGCTTTGGATGACTTTCGATGAACCACCCTTCCTTGTCTTGACTGATATTCACTAGCCGCGCAACGACACCTGAATCCGCCCTGGCTTCCATACCCACCATTAGAATCACTAAATCCGCTGGGATTTCGATGCGTTCCCCAGACAACTGCTCCGCTACTTCAATCAGCATCCCGCAGTCATCCTTGGGTTCGGCTTTGCGAATGACGGGGTGTTCATTCTTTCCGTACATCAGGAACATTGTCTTGACTTCAGATCCCTTTTTGTAGAAGTCTTCGCATCCCTTGCCGAAGGCGTGCATGTCCACGTAGACGTCCGACACATAACAAGCCGGAATGGCGCTCTTAATCTCCTGTGCGTATTTGAGCGCCGTCATGCAGCATACGCGCGAGCAATATCCATGGAACTCTCGGCTTCGCGAACCGATGCAATGGATGATGGCCACATATTGCGGGGGGCAGCCTTCCCGCGTCTCAATGCGCCCCGCGCGAAGCATCCTCTCAAACTCGAAAGAGGTAATGACGTTGGGTAGTTTGCCGTAACCGTAATGAGTAATCCGCGCCGCATCGAACTCCTGGTAGCCGGTGGCCACGACAACATTACCCACCTGGACTTCCTTCGGCCCTCCGGGAGTGCGGATGGTTGCTGTGTAGTTCCCAACGAAGCCGCTCAATTTCGTTAATTCGGAATGGAGCAATGCCGTGATTTTGCTGTGATTCTGGACGCGCGCGAGTCGCTCTGTCAGCAGGTCACGTGCTGAATCGAGATAAGGAGCTGTGAGGTCAATGCGCGTGAGATTGCCTCCGAGCCGACCGGACTTTTCCACCAGGAAGACGGGATACTCGCCTTCAGCTAGTTCGAGCGCGACGGTCAGCCCGGCGATTCCCCCTCCAAGGACAAGCGTGCTGGGACACATCTCGGCGGTTAAACCCTCCAGTGGTTCCTGATGGCGGACACGGTTCACCGCGGCGCGCGTGAGTAATTTCGCCTTCTCCGTGGCTGCTTCCGTATCGGAATGAACCCAACTGCATTGTTCCCGAATGTTTGCCATTTCGCAGAGATATTGGTTCAGACCGGCAGCCTTGCAGGCATTGCGGAAAGTGCGCTCATGCATCCTTGGACTGCAGGCAGCCACTACGATTCGATTCAAACCCAGCTCATGAATGTCCCGAATGATCATCTCCTGGCCCGGCTTGGAGCACATATACCGGTAAGAACGGGCAATCTTGACACCATCCAAGCCCGCGGCATACTCCTGGACTGCATCAACGTCCACGATATGCGATATGTTCGTTCCGCAATTGCAGACATAAACACCAATCTTGAGATCGTCCATTGACACCCTCTCAGCTGACAGGTTGCATCGTCTTTTCCTTCGAAACGGTTTCCGCATGACGCAGCGCATCGCGATGCACTTCACCTAAGTACATGGCCATAGGCCGATAGGCGAGGTGGGACCATTTACTAAAGGGAACTTCAAGAACCAACATTGGCACGACGAACATCATGTGCGCCACATAAGCCACGTTTGCAGGCAGATCCGCTCCTGTGCGGTGCAGCACATGCTGAACGATGCCGGTGACGGTGACTAACAATAGCATGACGATAAAAATCCAGTCGGATTCATGCGAATGTTTCATGTGTACTTGAGTCTTTTTAAAGCGGCCACGCAGGGCATAGATCACCGTGATCAAGAGCCCGATGCTTGCAAGGTAGCCAAATCCATGAGCTGGCCATACGATCGAGGGCCCTGACTGCATCTGGTGCAGGAAGAACATGATCAACACCAACATGGTGACATAACTGAGCACCAAGACCAGATGCAATCGCCAAGGCCCTTTATGCTCGCATAGTCCGTAGCGTTTCTGCGTGAAAAAATGGAGGGGTAGAAGATACAAATGTTTGAGATATGACCAAACCGGTACCCGGAGATTCTCACGGCTCGCGGTGGTGAACCACCACATGCGGATCACATTCATCATCAACAGGGCGAACAACACCCACGCCATCGCCCAGTCAAAGATATGCACGGACGAGCTTGGCAAGAAAGCGTCCGGGCCATCGTAGGTATGAATGTCCCCCTGGAGGAAGCCGAAAGTAAAGAATCCGATTGCGGTCAGCAGGGCCACAATCCCAATGGCCAGGACCTCGGCTTTCCAGGAGCGATAAAACAAGGATGCAATGCCCGTAAAGTCGTAGCGTGCGGTAAGCCAGCGGCGCAGGCTCATCATCGTTTCGCCCGGCTCGGCGCCACGCGGACATTGCGTTGAACATTGGCCGCAGTAGTAACAGAGCCATGGTTCCAGCGACGATTGTAGCCGCTCTTCCAAACCCATTTGCAGATGCCGCATCGGCTTGCGAGGAAAGTTGAACACGGCATCGGTATGGGGGCAGACAGCGGAGCAGTTGCCACAATGGTAGCAATTCTGCACGTCCTCTGCACCATAGAGCACCAGTTCGTCAATCAGCTTGGGTTGAACTCGAATTGCCATCCGCGTACCTCATCAATTCTGGCAGTCCCGCTTCCCAGTCGGCTGCCCGGGCTTCAATCTCACTGAGTGGTAATTTGCTCAGGTCCTCCATCCCGTGACCACTGGAGATGCTGCGCAGCACCCCTGCAGCCACCGCCGAAGCCTGGGCTACAGTATCTGGGATGTCCTTAGGACCTTGGCACATACCGGCCACGAAGATACTACCCCGCTCCGTATGCGTCGGCTCGCCGTTGTAATTCAGTTCCGAAAACCAACCATCCGAATCGCGCGGCAGCTGCAACATCTTTGCCAAATCGGCCATGCCGCGGCTCGGAATGACACCCACTGCCAAGATCACCAGGTCCACGGGGATCTCGATAATCCGGTCCCGGAGGATGTCTTCACCCTTGATCAGCATTTGGCCATTGCTCTCACTCACCTGCGCCGTGCGGCCGCGCACCACATTCGTCCCCTCAGCTTTGATTCGCTCCATGAACTCCTCGTAGCCTTTGCCGAACGCACGCATATCAATATAGAATTCGTAGCACATCGCCTCCGGCAGTTTCTCGCGCACCAAGTGAGCGAACTTCAGCGAGTACATGCAACAGACGCGAGAGCAGTACGGATTGTAATTGGAGTCGCGAGAACCAACACAATGGATGATCGCGACACTCTTTGGTGCCGGCCCCTGCGGATCCGCCACCCATTCTTCAACCTTGGTGCGTTTATTGAGTTTCTTCGTCTTGAGCACGATCTTGCCGCCGGTGGGGCCAGAAGCATTGGTCATCCGCTCAAATTCCAGCGAAGTCAGCACGTTCGGCAACTTGCCATAACCATAACGCTCCACGCGCCGGGCGTCAAACAGCTCATACCCCGTGGCCAGGATGATGTTGCCCACCTCGATTTCCTCCACGGTATCCTGCTGATTGAAATCAATACAGTCCTTGGGGCATTTTTTCAGACATGCTCCGCAACGTTTGCCTTCGCTCTGGACATAGATGCAATTCTCTCGGTCAACCACATAAGCGTTGGGAACCGCCTGGGGAAAAGGGATATACATTGCCTTACGATAGCTCAATGCCGAATCAAACTCGCTCCATACGGACACCGGGCATACAGCACTGCAGTTATTGCACGCAACGCACGCGTCCACATCCACACTTCGCGCACGCCTGAGTACTTTGACACGATAGGCCCCCGGAGTCCCCCGAACCTCCTTCACCTCGGAATAGGTCCATAGCTCGATCATCTCGTGGGATCCCACCGAAACCATCTTCGGCGTCAGGATGCAGGCGGCGCAATCAAGTGTCGGGAAGGTCTTGTCGAACATCGCCATATGGCCACCAATGGTCGCACTGCGTTCGACAAGGTAAACCTTCTTTCCCGCATCGGCGATCTCCAGGGAAGCCTGTATCCCGGCCACACCACCTCCGATTACCAGCGTCGCCGGATTGACGAGTGAACTTTTACTCGCCGCAACCAGCGGGAACGGGACACCTTTGACAGCACAGGCCACAATCGCCTTGGCCCGCAGACCTTCGTCAACCGACTCTACTCCATGCTCTCGGAGTGAGGCTAGACGGACTTCCTCGGGATCCTTACCAGCCAGTGCCAGGGCGCGCGTGAATGCGGGTTTGAAAAAACCCGGCGAATCACCGGCCAGCACGATGCGGTCCAGAGCGTGGGAGCGAAGCTCCTGGGCGAGAAGGGCTGGATCGAGCCTTGGCCGATAACCAATTTGCCGAACCAGTGCTACACTCGGCAGATTGGCGGCATAATCGGCGAGGGCTTTGCTGTTGAACGTGTCTCGAGACAGAACCTGTCCAATGAATACACCGACGTTCATGTTGGTGCCTCTTTTTTATTGGATCGAATTTTCTCTAGCTGATGAGTTCATGGGAAGTATACTGTAAGAGCATTGATTGCACAAGAATCAAACCACCCCCCAGAGGCAGGGGACAAAAGGGGATGGAGGCAAAAGGGGACGGGAGTCTTTTTTGGGACCGGAATTCTCAAAAAGGGCGAGACCGTGGCGCAAGGTCCTTTTTGTTTGCGAGGACTTCCGCGTGGGCAGATGGCCCACTGGAGCCCCAATCGCTCGATGATCCATCGGCACCAAGCACAACCCGCCGTAAACGGCGGGCCTGATACCGCCTGCGGCGGAGAAGGATGCATATCTTTGTCATCCAGGGCGACGATTCCCAGCTTGCGCTGCTCTGCTCTGCCCTGGCTAGATTCGGTATACTTGTGTTGCAATAGGATCCGCAGTATTGCCTTCCATCAGGGGCAAATCAAGGCTAAGTCGAGGACCTTGGATCATGTACAAATCCGCGCCAGCGATTTCATCTGTAGCACTGGCTATGATTGTTCTGTTATTTCCGAGTTCGAGTTGTGGTCACGATTGGCCAACTTATCTTGGTGATGTGCGAAGAAGTGGTCTGTCACCGGAGAGGCTAACCCTACCCTTACAAGAAACCTGGATCTATCGGTCACAGGCTGCACCTCGTCCGGCATGGCCCGAACCCGCCCAGTGTGATGTCTTACATGCCTACCAAAACCTGCGGTCCTGTGTTGCCTTTGATCGGGCTTTCCAGCTAGTTGCCGACGCGGACACGGTTTATTTTGGTTCGTCGGCCGATGACCAAATTCATGCTCTGGACGCAGTGACAGGAGAACCCAAATGGCATTTTTTCACGGCCGGCCCGATTCGCTTCGCGCCGACATTGGCCGATCGAAAGATCTATGCCGGATCGGATGATGGGGTTGTCTACTGCTTGCGAGCAAGCGATGGCCAGTTGCTCTGGAAATGTGCAAGCTATCCAACAGCCCGATACCTGCCAGGCAACGGGCGTATGATTTCGTTGTGGCCGGTGCGCACCGGGATCGTCGTTGATCGAGAAATCGTCTATTTCGGTGCGGGGTTGTTTCCGAACGAGGGGGTGTACTTGACAGCATGCTCCGCTGCTGATGGAACGCTCCAATGGCGGCAAAAAATCAATGTTTCCGCGCAGGGTTATATGCTGGCATCTCCTGACCGGTTGTATGTGCCCACAGGTAGATCCAAGCCAGCGGTTTTCAACCGTGCTAATGGCCAGTTGCTAGGCCAACTTCCCAGCACGGGTGGCGCCTATGCATTACTTGTCGACGATTCATTGATCAGTGGCCCGGGGCGAGGCGAAAAGGGCTTGGATGTGGCTGGTGCGACTGGCGGAGAATCTTTTGCTCGATTTGATGGCCTGCGCATGGTGGTCGATAAAGACATGGCCTATTTGCAGTCCGAGACGAAGCTGGTAGCCCTAAACCGCAGGCGTTACTGGGAATGGTCACTTCAGAAACATGCGCTGCGGAACTCGGAAGCTCGCATCGAAGAACGGATCAAGAAGTTGGATCCCAAGTCGGCCGATTTCGAATCGGCCCAACTGGAGCTTCATACATTGAAACGACGTCTTGTGGAAATCGATCGAAACTTGGGCGCGTCTTTTCTTTGGTCTATTTCCTGCGATAGCCATGATGCCCTGATCGGAACGGATGGATTGCTGTTTGTCGGTGGTGCGAACAAGGTTACTGCAATTCGAACCGAAGATGGCAAAGAGCAATGGCATGGATCTGTCTCGGGCAATGCCTATGGCCTGAGTGTAGCGCATGGTCGATTGTTGGTTAGTACGGACACGGGTTCCATCCATTGTTTCGCAGCAGTTGATTCCAATCTTCGGGTGGCACCGGCACCCTCTTCCTCTTCGACAGCAGGCAGTGAACAATCGGATGAACTCTGCAAAACTGTGGCCAATCAGATAATGCAGCATTCGGGAATTCGCAAAGGATACTGTCTGATGCTCGGTTGCAAGACAGGACAATTGGCAATGGAAATAGCCAAGATGTCCGAGTTACAGATTATCGTTATTGAACCGGATACCAATCACGCATCAGCGGCACGCCGTTCGTTGGCAGCAGCCGGTTATCTTGGAGGCCGCGTGACAGTTCATGAGCATCCCCCTGATCATTTACCCTATCCGCCTTATTTCGCCAATTTGATCGTTTCCGAGCAAGCTCTGTTCGATGGGAAGTTCTCAACCTCGGCCCGCGAATTACTTCAAGTTTTGCGGCCTAATGGCGGATCTGTCATTCTCGTGACTCAATACGACTCCAACGAAGAATCCCCGTTGCGAGAGTGGGGTGAAGGTGTCTTTCCGAACTGGCACAGCGAACGCCGAGCAGACCTCTTTTGGTGTTCGGCCGTCCGTGAGTCGCTAGCCGGTGCTGGGGAATGGACGCATACCTTCGCCGAACCAGGAAATTCCGCGTCTAGTGGTGACCGGCTTGTCGGCGGGAAAATGGCGGTGCAATGGTTCGGGCAGCCTGGACCGAACCGCATCGTCGATCGCCATTTCCGAAACATGCCACCCCTCTATAAAGACGGCCGCTTGTTTGTGCCTGGCAATGATGTTCTCTATGCCATTGATGCCTACAATGGAACGATTCTCTGGCAAGCGGAAACTCCGGGCGCCCGGCGGCTGGGCATTTTTCTCGATGCCGCGGGGATGGTCGTTGACGAGAACTATCTCTATCTGGGGTTGGGTGATTCCTGCCACCGATTCGATGTTCGAACGGGTGAAACAAATACCGCCTATTTATGTCCTCAGCCACAACCAGAAAAGCCGTGCCATTGGGGTTACCTCGCCCGCTGTGCCAATGTTCTCCTTGGTAGCGGGCAACTGAAGGGAACGACATATCGGACAATCACACGGGACGCTCAATTGTATTCGGAACCTGTCTGGTATCCGAACTTGAAAATAGCGTCGAGCCTATTCCTATTTGGCATTCAGGAAGGGCGCACGGAGCCCCTGTGGATTTATCAATCGGGACGTATCGTCGACACGACGATCACAGTTGCTGATGAAACAATCTATTTCATTGAATCGACAAGTCCAAAAGCGATTTCAAATACCTCGGGCCGGTTATCGATACTAGACATGTTCGATGGAGGTACCCAGTATCTAGTCTCGCTTGACTGCAACACAGGCAGGGTCCGCTACAAACAGCAGCTTGACATGGCAGACTTCCAGCAACCTGTGTATCTAGCGCATGCGCAAGGCATTCTTTTGCTCAGCGGCTCGAGGATCACCGGTGGTGAGCAAATCCGAACTGGAGGTTTAAGTTCCGTTTCCCAACTCAAGGGCGGGGAGAGGATTGATTACTGCTTTCGGGCATTCGACGCCATGACTGGAGAAACACGATGGGATGCATGCCATGCTACGGACCTGCCTGTTCGTGGCGGGCATGGTGAATATAATCGGCATCCGACCATTGTGGGAAATCGAGTCTATACATATCCTTATGCTTATGAACTGCGTACGGGTCGGCGCATCGATGGTTGGAAATTCGATCGTCATGGACACGGTTGTGGGAATATCTCGGCTTCCGAGTATTGCCTTTTCTGGCGGGGGAATCATCCGTGGCTGTACGACCTTCGCCCGAATGGTGGACCACGCCAGATGAACCAAGTCACCCGTCCAGGATGTTTTATCAATATCATTCCTGCAGGTGGGCTGGTTCTCATCCCCGAAGCTAGTTCTGGTTGTACATGCGACTACCCGATGCAGATGTCGCTGGCTTATGCGCCCGTGGCAAATCAAGCATTCGAATCAGACATGCCGTCCAGCCCATGAATGGATATGGGCGGTAGTGTTCATCCCAGAACCGGTTTCAAGTGCGGATTTTTTAACACCATCTCCAATGCTGCCCGGATCCATCTTCTGAGTAATATCAGGCTGGCAACGAGGAATAGGACCAAACTGGATGGTTCTGGAACATCCGATCCCCATAGGTTCCATCCCATGTGGGATCCGCATTATTGAACCAGAGTGCGACAGACATCATTGATGAAGCGAACGTTGAGCCATCGCCAAGATTGATCGCGCCTGCATCATGAAGCAAAATGGCGCCGTTGCTCGCATCAAATCCGGGCAGGTTTGGTCCAGGCACATGGACCTGGGCATTCGAACCGCCACTCCAATTGCCTTCGTGGATGCCAAAGAGTGGAGCTGATCCTGTATCAGCGACAGTTGGAGTGATGGTGTCGGCCACCGTCTCATTAAGGCGATAGTAATGCGCGGGATTCAGTGCATTAACAGCATCACTATAGTCATCCGAATATGCCGGCCAAGATAGGCCAACAGCCAGGAATCCGAAGGTAATTCCAAATGTAGTTCGAACGTTCATTGGATCGTGCACTCCTCTTGACCTAGCGGCTGGATGTTCAGAAGCAATTTATCCGGGATTTTCCATAGTATCTCCATATAGTCTCTCAAATCGTTTAGAAAAAGCGATAACCAACTGCGCATGAAGAAGGGCATTTTGCGCAATTTCAATCGAATCTCCCATTATTTTCTGATCCCAACGCAGCAGCGCTGCGATCCATTGCCTGAGCCCTCTGATATTTCAACTGAAATCATAGGCGCCCGATGCGGGCCTCTTTCTGACTTGACATCAATGCAGGCGCATCTTGCCGTGCGCATCCAAGCGAACTTATTTCCTCGGCTTCGAATGGGGTACGTTGTAGATACGGTACTGGTGCCGGTAGCTTGTTGGAGACATTCCAAAAACCTTGCGGAACGTTCGCGCAAGCGAACTTGGTTCGGCAAAACCACACGCCTCTGCGACACGAGGCAACGTCAGATCCGTTTCCATCAAGAGACGTTTGGCCCGATCGAGTCGGACACGGCGAATTTCTGAAGCAGGGGAGCGCCCCAACTCTTCGCGGAACCGTATTTCCAGCATCCTCCGAGATAACGGAGCATGGCTCAGGATATCTTGAACTTGAATCGGCTCGTGGGCATGATCGCGGATAAACCGGATGGCATTGCGAAGTAGGGGATCTTTAAAGGCCAGAATATCGCTAGACTGCCGGGGAGTAACACCTGTTGGAGGGATCAAGATGGGATGAGACGGTGGGGCGTGGCCAGCCATGAGGTGGTCGAGCAACCGTGCGGCTTCCTAGCCGACCTGATAGGCCGGAGCGTCGACCGATGAAAGGGGAGGATTGGATAATTTACTCATGACATGGTCGAATCCTCCGGCAATGACCGCGACTTCCTCTGGGACTTTAATATTCGCATACATGCAGGCTTCCGTGACCTGCCTTCCCCTGATGGAGAACCAGGTGAGAATCCTTACCGGCTTGGGCAGGCTGAGTAACCATCGCTGAAGATCGTGCAACAGGATCTCCCAAGATCGGGGATCCAGGGCGGATCTGGTGGGGTGGTACACCGTGCACTTGAAACCAGCATCTTGAATTCGCTTGACGAAGCTTTCACTGATGGAGTCTTCATATCCTTGACGACGGACCGGGCCGCAGACGGCAAAGTTCCAGAGTCCACAATTGAGCAGGTGTTCCGCCGCAAGCAGACCGATCAAACGTTCATCTCCGCGGCACCGAGGGATCATCCCACCGCCGAAATTGTGCCAGGAAACATCGACCGCAGGGATCCCGGAAGCAAGGATCTCATCGGCGCAAGTGCCTCGGTCGTCACTCGAGCAATAATCCCGCCTCCAGACCATCCCCTGGGCAACCGAAGCCGCTCATAGACGCCTCGAGGCTCAACATAAAACAGCCAGGAACCATGCTGTTGAGCATAGTCGGCAATCCCGTCAATCAGCTGCGTTCCCCAGCTGGTCGATGTATGAACAAGGATCGCAACGCGATGTCTTTCGTTCATAATGCAATCCAGCTACCTCCAATCAATACGTAAACGACCTCATTTCATCCATTCCCCCAATGGTAACCGGAAATCGTCCATCGATCGAGATCCTCCAGAGCCATCGATTTCGATTTTTGGTTGGGATCTTCGCGGGAGTATCCAGGAAAAGAAGCGTATCACTGGAGAGAATGCGATTCGATAGAGGAAATTGCGATCCCTGGCTGGTGATACGCGTATTATTACGCGATATGCATGTCTCATTGCGCAACTGGACCTCGCTTCAGAAAAAAATTAAGCCATCATATCTCTTAAAGCCTCATTAAAACCGGCTCCCCTCGCCCCACTTACGGGGAGAGAGGTTGGGGGTGAAGGGTTTTGAGATAAGCTTTTAGTCCTCCGGAAGAATCGATAGAGTATTTCTCATTTAATAATCGGATACGATGTCAATGATATCGGGACGCCAACCGTCGATAAGCCAGTCCAGGCAGAGCAATACCAGGGCCTGGACGACCGGTGCACGGGCAGCTGCAGATGTTTGTGTTCTTGGTGGCGGCGTGATCGGGCTCTGCTCGGCCTATTTCCTTGCCAAGGAGGGTTTCAAAGTCACTTTATTCGACCGCAGTGCATCCGCCGATGGAAAGCTCCATGGCACAGCTCCGGGAAGCGCCGGTTTGATTGTTCCAAGCCATGTGGTTCCCATGGCCGCTCCGAAGGTCATGGCGCAAGGCATTCGCTGGCTCCTCAATCCGGAAAGTCCCTTCTACATCAGACCGCGCCTCAGCTGGGATCTGGCAAAGTGGTTGTGGAAATTTCGAAATAACTGCACGGATCAACATGTTAAGGATTCTGGCCCCATCCTGCGTCTCCTCCAAATGGAAAGTGTGTCGTTGTTTGACCAGTTCGCCAAAAACGATGGATTCTCTTTCGAGTTCGAGAAACGCGGCTTACTCAATGTCTTTATTAAATCATTCTCCTTGGAAGCAGAATGCAGTGCCCTCGAATCCCGGCGCAATCTCTATCCATCATTCAAGGTGTTAGACCGCGAACAAGTTCGCGAAGTCGAGCCAAACCTTTCTCAGCGCGTGATTGGCGGAATTCTACATACGGAAGATGCCCATGTGCAGCCCGCGAAATTCCTTTCTGGATTGGCTGACCAACTTCAAAGAATGGGAGTTGTCATCTTATCGAATACGATTGTCCATGGCATGGAAACCGAAGCAGGAGTCGTGCCGGCTGTTGCCACAAATCGAGGGCGATATCTTGCGGACCAGTGGGTTGTGGCCGGAGGATCTTGGTCGTCAGTTCTTGTGCGCAATTTGGGGATCTGTCTACCGGTTGAGGCTGGGAAGGGTTACAGTATTACAGTTCCACGTACCCATGATCTGCCCTCGATCCCAACCTATCTGGCCGAGGCCAAGGTCGCCACGACCCCCTTCCAAGATTCGTTTCGATTCGCCGGAACACTCGAACTGGCCGGCTTGGACGAGCGGATCAACCAGCGCCGAGTGACCGGAATTCTACGTTCGGCTCGAGAGTACCTGAGCGCTGACGGTGACTGGGATTGCATCGCTCCAAGTGTTGGATTGCGTTCCTGCAGCCCGGACGGATTGCCGATCATTGGCAGACTGCCAAATTTCGATAACTTGATTGTTGCCACCGGGCATGGTACTGTAGGGCTTTCGCTCGGACCAATCACAGGCAAACTGGTGTCGCAAATTGCCAGCCGCGACGATCCAGCCGTCGACATGGGGATGCTGCGTGCCGATCGGTTCTTCTCCATTTGCAATCGAAGCTAACGGCGGATGGCCACCGAAACGAGGCTTGAGAGGACACAGACTCCAGCCAGCAGCAAGAGCATCGAACCAACGGAGAACTCATCCTGCCACCAACCGAGAAAAAAGCCGGACAACGAAGCGCCGACATATTGGTATCCGTTCATAATACCAACGCCGGTGGCACCCCGTTGCTTGCCTAGAATTTGGCCTGGGAGCAGGTACAGGGGAGTTTCGAGGGCTTGGATCGTTCCGCCACATATGAAAATTGTGATCGCGATCAAGAACAATCCATAGCGGCAGCTCAAGATGAATGTGACTTCATCTTGAAATTGGTCAGAGCGGTGAGGTAATCGGCCAATCCAAATTTTTCCGTGGACGTTCCTGGTTCGGATATCTCTTCCCATTCCGGCTGATATCCGGCATCCTGAGGCGAATTCCGGCCGATGAAGGCAAACGCCGCGGTGGTGATCAACAGAAACATCGGCGGGATAAAGAAAGCCGCGCGCCAACCGAAGTCCCGGATCACCGGCCCTGCAATCAGCATCACCAAGCCGCCACCCGCAAAGCAGAGCGTACCCAAGACGCCTTTCCAGAAACCCCACCGATACTGAGGAAACCAATTATAGAGAATGCGGCAGCAAGGAGACCATAACATCGATGAGAAATAGGCATTCATTGCCCAAGAGAAGATGAACATCGGATAAGAATCGGAAAATCCAAAGCTCGCATTCGCCGCCACACAACCGAAACCGCCGATGACGATCAGCCGCTTGGGTCCAAAGCGGTCTGCTAACCAGCCATTGATGAATTGCCCACCAGCATAAACCACCGTGAAAACTGTTGTGATCCAACCAAACTGGTTCTTGGAAAATTCATAATCGTTGATAATACCCGGCGTCGCGGCGCTGAGATTGTATCGGCCAAAGTAGCAAGTAAGGTAGACAAATGCGGCTGCAAAGAAGACTAGTAATTGCCAGGCGTAAAGCCTGTTCCCCTCCAGCACCCGTATTTCCCCTCGCGATGAATTCCTCATAAGCATTCTAGCTCAGTAAACCGGTTCTCGGTTCATCAAGGGTAGAACCACTCCCAGCCCTTTCAACCGCGCTCGAGCCAATATCTCTCGCGCCATCAATACATCGTGAATGGCCATGCCATAGTTGTGATTGAGGATACGTTGGGTGCTGTCTGTGCGTCCGGTTTTCTTATGCGAAACGATCTCCCCCAGCTCGGCGTCAGGATTGGGGAGACGTCCATAGTATCCATGCTCTCCCAATTGTGCCTTGCTGAACTGAGCCCAATCATCGACTACGAACTTGTCTAGAACAAATGGCGTGTCCTTCTCCCAACCGGATGAGTGAATCGGTAATACAAGCGCGCCCGGTTTGACCCATTCATTCTTATAGATGGGCTCATGGAGTTTCCCGGTACATGTCACCACTACATCTGAATCCCTGATAACTTCCCTAGCCGAATCCTGCAGTTCTACTGGGATCGAAATGCGCTGTGACATGGTGATTGAAAAACGTTCCGCAGTTTGTCGGTTGATGTCGTAGGCTTAGACAAGCTGCAACGAAGGAGCAACCTCGGCAATTGCCAGAACATTGACATGTCCTTGAACTCCCGTACCGACCACGCCAATGGATGTCACATCTGGCAGTGCCAAATACTTTGTAGCGACACCGGAAACCTCGCCCGTTCGCATCGCTGTGATCCAGCCACAATCCATCACCGCCAAGGGCTGACCCGTTTCGACATCGTTCAATACGGTCAGCCCCATGAGCGATGGCAGATCGATCTCAGGATTGCCAAAAAATCCACTGACCCACTTAATTCCCGCTACCTTTTTGCGAGATAAGTAGCCTGGCATCGCGTGGGAATAGGCTTGGGGAAGCGGATGCAGTGCCGGTTTAGGCGGATTTTCGTAGTATCCCAAACCATGCTCGGTTAGCGCATCCTCGACTACGGTAATCACATCCGCCATTGGCATTTCCACACCAATCACGTCTTCCTGCGAAAGGTAGAGAAACTCAATTGGCTTCATCAGTCTCTGCTTGCACATTACAGGATTCCACGTCATAAGAAAATGCTACCCTTGTTGACCCTGTTGGATTGACCGTTATCAGTCGTTCGGATCGCGGGCCGCTGAATGGATGTCGCCCTGCAAGAGCTGCGCGTACGAGTAGCTCTCGATAGGGATCTTCAGCGGCTTGCCGCCGATAAGGGCCATCTCGCCGACATCCTCGTTCTGCACCCAAATATGCCGATACTTGAACCAGACGCCGTTGTTGGTACCATCTTCGCGCACAATCGGAGGGATCGCGTTGCCGTCGGCCCGCTTGGATTCCATCCGCTTCTGCGCCCAACCATCTTCCATCGATTGGAAGAGGTGGAGCGAGTAGCGCTTCGCGTTCGAAAAAACGATGTCGGGATGACCGTCCTCGTCGATATCGACCAGCCGGCATCCGGCGTCGCGCCCCTGAGGATCGACGATCATGGTCCCGGGTGGAGGTGTGAAGGGGAGCTTCTTCCAGCCATGCCGCGCAGGCTGCCACTGGAACACACCCCGCTGGTTGTCGCTAGCGACCATCAATTCGCACAGCCCATCGCCATCAAGGTCCACGAGACGCACGCCGCGGTCCCGGCCGAGCTGGCTGGTGGCCACGGGACCACCGAGATCGAGTCCGATCAGGCCTTCCGGATCGGGCTGCCACGAGCGGCCATCGAAGTGCCACACGCCGGATACCCGCTCGTTACGCACGAGCAGGCTGGCGCCGCCTGATTTGTCGAGCAGGCCGAAGCGCACGCCCGCGTCGCGGCCCGCGCTGCCGATCGTGACCAGTTCCACAGGAAAATCGCTTACGATCCATGCTTTTTCCTCGGGCGACCAGAGACGCGTTTGCCGCAGCTTCTCGTTGCCGATGACCACGTCCATGAAGCCATCGCAGTTCAGATCGAGCACGCGGACACCGTTGTCCTGACCGCTGGCCTCGCGGAGCGGCTGCCCACCAAGCACGTTCTTGGTCAGCCGCTCGTAAATCTCGCGGAAGTTGTAGAACTTTACCTTGCGGCCGTGCTTTTCGATGGCATAGTCGATCAACTCGATCACCTGGTCGTTGCGGATCCAGTTGTGCGGATGGAAGGTGAGTGTCCATACGCCCTGTTTGAGCACCGCAGCATCGATGGCCGCTTTCATATCGCTCACGGTTGCGGGGCTGCACGGCCCGTTGAGGTTGAAGCCCTGCCAATCGTCGGGTGTGGCCAAGGGCACTTCCCAGCAGAGCCGGGCGATTACGTAAGGGTATGGATAATCGTGCACGTAGTTGACAAACTTGCGGTCAGGAGGTGGATACTTCGCAAACCGCGGCTGCAAGTCGTCCTGCAGGATTAGAGACTTCGGGAGCTGCGAGTCGTTGGCCGTGAAGAGCTGACCAACCGATGAATCCAACGACAGGAAGTTCCCTCCGGCGGTGATCTTGTTGAAGATCTCGGTGAAAAAACGCGGGCTGGCCGAGTTCATCGAATCGCAGCAGGGCATGCGGAAGCCGATTGAGCGCCCCTGCGATACGAGGGCCATGCCGTCTACGCAGCGGTCGTACGTGCTCTTGGCTTTAGCGAAGTTGCCACCGTCGAGGCAGGGGCACGGATGATCGACGGTGTGGGCCTCCAGACTCAGCCCCTCCTTGATCCACTGGTGGATGATCGGATCGTTCGGATCGACCTGTTGGGTCATGATGCTCAGCGGGGCTCGGCCGTCGATTTTCTTGAGGCGATCCATGACGGGGCGGAGGAATTTTTCATAGCGCTGCGTGTCGCCCAGGTCGTCGATCGATAGGACCAGGGCCGCCTCGACCTCCCCGTCGCCACACCATTGGGGCGTCGTCAGCTTGGCCGTTTCATGGCCGACGTAGTACGGATCGCAGAATTCGTCCAGATATGCCAAGCGGTTCCCATCCGCCGCCTGCGCCACACTGCACAGCAGTGCCATGAACCAGCCAGCCAGCCAACCTGATCGCATGCCGAAGCTCCTTCTGTTGGAAATCAAATATGCTGTACCATGGGATTGAGTTCTGTGTGGGATCGTTGCGGGCCGGGCAAGGGTATCTGTCCATTATTTTAATAGATGATTCTAAATCTATCAAAGGATGAACATAAGGGAACGAAAACAGAGAACTCTTCCAGAGAACTCTTCCTCCGTTTTCTTTTATTATGTTTAAGAATTGACAGATACTTTTGTCCTTTAAAACAAGAATCCTGGCGGGTTGGATCCGAAACATGCCCCCTTGGGCAGAGTGAGGTCAATGACAGACGGAAAGATCATCCTGGTCGCCAAAGGAGCGGCTGAAAAGTAACTTTCTCTAGGGTCCCCTCTCCCTCCGGGAGAGGAGCATGGGTGAGGGCAGCAAAATCGGAAAGTTATTTATCGGCCGCCCCAAAGAGCCTTCATGTTGCTCGCGTGATTTCACGGATGGCATGGTCGCGAGGTTCGTCTTCGATGACGGTTGGAATCCATTCGCGATTCGGTCTTGCCAATCGATCCGGCCGAAATAATCTGGCATTGTTCCTCCCTGTGATCTGCGAGATGCGACCCGATTCACTGAGAGCCAGATCGAACGGGATCGCTTGTTTGGCTGCCGTGGTAGCCACTCGCAGGCCGCTGGCCTGAGCTTCAGCCGCATCGCTTGTTCCATAGCCCTGCTGCCAGAGAAGGAAATCATTGCCATCAACATCCCTATCGGAATCCGCATCGCCTAATTCCAATGTCGCGCCTTCGGTTATACCAAATCCATCCTGCCAGATTTCCAGATCTTGATCATCGATTAGACCATTGCTGTTGAAGTCGGGCGTGATGGCAAGCTGGAAGCCAAAATCTATGCCGACGAGTTTTCCTCCTGCCACCAGATCGATGAAATGGCCGCCATGAGGGGAGGCTGGGAAGGTTATCATCCCGCCATCTTGCAGCGCTAGTCGCAGTTCGTAGTGATCCGGTTCGAGGTTAAAGAAACCATACAGGCCCGCTTCATCGGTGATCGATGCAAGTTCGTTGCCATCGCATATTCCATTCCCATTCTGATCAAGAAATACGGTGATACCGGCGGTCCCGAATTCAGTCCCGGAGTCGAATATTCCATCGCCGTTCTGATCGGCAAAAACCAAGCCAGTAACACTGCTCAATTTCGGTGCAACTTCGAAATCAAATGTGATATCGGCTCCAGCTTCCACGAATAGACGATAATAGGCTGATTCCACACCGGTTTCTAGAAACAGACGGCAGCAGATATCTTCGGGTTCGATCGGTGACCAGCCATCTCGATGGCGTAACATAAGCGTGTAATCATCCCGGCCTGTGAAACCATAGTCGCCAACCGAAATCGAGACAAGATACGATCCATCAACTTCAGTGACAGCAACCGGTTCCAGAGGGATGTCGATGCCGATATCATAGAGCATGTTGAGGTTGACATCCCGATATTGAAGCACGCCATCGCCACTGGAATCGATAAAGACAACGAAGTTCGGAATCCCCAACTCGTGGTTATCTTCCGCACCATTGGCATCGATATTGGTATAAACATTTCCGGAGAAGGTGATCGGACTGGGCGTGTAGAGGAAATTGGCTGCCAGTTCACGGTGTTCGAGCTCGGGGGTGGTTGGATCGTCAGGTAGGAGGGTGATCGAATAAGAATCGGAAAATAATGGATGAACGACATTGATTGTCGTCCCTGGCGGCGGTTCCTGCCGGATCGTGTAGGTTTCATATGTCCCATTCGGTAACTCGGTACAGTAAGGCAAATCGAAATAGTAGTTGCCATCCGCGCCGGTTACAAAAAACGGTTCGATGATATCGGGTATTCCATCCAGGTTGAGATCAACGACATTTTGTTCAGCATCATTGAGTACTCCATCCTTGTTCAGATCGACATAAATGATCGCGCCGGATGCAGGCAACTCAAGTTCGGAATCGATCACATATTCTCCATCCTGGATGAGCGGTTCGGTTGGATTGCGTACGAAATCACCATCCTCGGTCAAGAGTCCGGTGAAGTTGAAATCATTGTCGCCATTGATGTCGAGGCCGGCAATCCCTTGAATACGGCCGCCCCGTCTTTCATCATCGGTGAAACCGAAGGACTCGTAGACTTCCGTGTAGTCGATGCCGTAGAAAGTGATCTCGAGCTCATGAAGATGCAGATTCTCGTCGGACCAGTTGGCAATTTCCAAATGCCAGGGGCGCGCAATGTAAGAATCGGAATCGGCATCATATACTGTTGCATTCCCGCCAGTTCGCTCGCCCCAATGGCGATTTGTTGTAAACGTCCATCGGAGGCCATCGCTGGAGATGAGCGGTGCCCGATCGGTATCCGGACCGGCACAATTCGTCAGGTCGGAGTGGACACCATCTGGAGAGACGAGTGTTAAACGGAATTGGTCGCTGGCGTCGACTGGCAATAGATCAAAATCGACTCGGATTTCGATATACTCAATGGACAGGTTGTCATCAACGGAAAAGGCGTATGATTTTCCGCGCGTATTCTTGGGTAGCGGATCATCGAGGTCTTCATTCGGTTTGGGAGGATTGAGCCAGAGATCAAAGAATTCACTAAATCCAGGCACACCACCCAGACCACCCGGGATAGGAACATTTTTCCCATCAACGTCCACGGACTCGGCGGCTGGAATCAAGCCCTCGGTATCGGAAAATGAGATTGTCCCCGTACTCAGGAACCGTTCCGGTGGGAGGTTTTGCCAGTGCTGGGCCAACATGAGTGCCATATTCGCATCGACGGCACCATGGCCGTAGCCGTAATCCTGGCCGTCATGGACCAGGAATCCGGAACCAGTGCGTACTATGGGATCCGTGGGTGCGTGCTGATCCGTGAACGGAGGCCCGTTTTCCGGGAGTGGCAGCAGCGCACTGCCCGCATGGTACGGGTAGGATAGATCGGGCTCCGCGTAAGGCACTCGTGAGTTTGGATCATAGGGGGGAATTGTATCGTTCAACCAAGGAAGCCCCTGGTCATTCACCCAGGGATCGAAGAAGATCGGATCCCAATTCGCCTGCCAAGCGGGATCGTTTGGGTCAATCTGCCCAGCGGACCGGACCAGGATGTGCTCAATGTCTCGGTACGTGAGGGTGGGATTGACTTCGAGCATCAAGGCGACGATGCCTGAGACGATTGGCGCGGCTGCTGATGTCCCACCAAAAGTCGAAGTGTAATCGATATCTTCGAAGTAGTCACGCTCGCCTCCGTTCTGATCCTCGAGGTAGCCGGTTTGATTGTATCCATCTTCCCCGACCAGGTCGGTGGTGACAATACCACCCCCGGCGCCGCCGGACGGGGCAACGACTAGGATCGCCGCCCCTCCTTCGGAATAGCTGGCTGTGGAGTTAGCGTGGGTAGAAGCGCCGACGGCGATTGTATAGCGATGGTTCGCGTAGCCATCATAGTTGACGTTATCGAAGTTCATTGCCCCATTTCCGGCGGCCCAGACATGAATGGTGCCCAAGCCGCCGCGCCCGCCCGGTTCGCCATTCGGCTTCTGCGGACTGACCGAATCGTGGAGTGCTGCCAATCCTAAGGGGCCGGGGCCGGCGATGAGGCGGGTATCAGGCGGGCCCCAGCTATTGTTGTAAATGTCGATCTGCTGGTCTTCGTGGGTCAGTGCTTGAAATACGGCCAAATCGTCGAAGGGCTGGCCAAGGAGCCGCAACGCGGCGAGTGTCGCATTGTAGGCAATGCCTGCCGTACCCAGGCCGTTGTCACCGGCCGCGGCAACGATCCCCGCCGTGGCCGTGCCGTGGAAATCCGAATCCAACGCTGGCATTGGATCGTTATCAGGACCGTCCCCATCGCCAACGAAATCGTAACTAAGCCATGGCTCGTAACGGGGGAACAGATCCGGGTGCGTGTATTGGAAGCCATCATCGACAATCCCAATGATGATTCCGTCCCCTGACGCCAGATCCCACGCGGGTTCAATAGAAGCATCCGCACCCCAAGTGCCATACACTGGAAATGGATTGGATGTATTCACTTGCTGACCAACATTCTGGAGATGCCACTGGTTTGATACATAGGGATCGTTCACTAGAGTTCGTTGCGCGTAGTCGATTGAAATGAGGGGATAGAAGTAATCAACGAACTCAGAGCCCTCGAAGTGGGCAATCACATGATCCGCCGTCTCGCCTGGATCGGTCCGGTAGATAAATGTATTTGCGAGGATACCGGTCGATTCAAGTTCATCGACACCGGCTGATTCAGCCAGGGTATCTTCGCCAATATCGATACATGTGTGAACAATCCATCGCGTTGAATTAGTGAGTTGATCCGCGGAATACTGCGAAAGATCAGACACGTAGTCGAATGCCCTCTCAATTGCGGTGATGCATGGCGCATCGGTACCGTAATCGGCAACAAGAAGCATTTCTGGGATATGATTTTGTTCGTTGTCGCCAATCTGGACCACTTCGAAAAAAGGACTTTTGAAGTCTGCCGACAATAACTGGCGGTCTTCCAGAAGTTCGATATGGCAGATTTTGTGACGGTAGTGATGCCTGCCACGGTCCAGCGCGCGCGCAGTGGTGAGAAATCGGCAAGTATGCCGATGTTGGTTTAATTGGTGCAAGCTCATGATTTCGCCCTTTCGTTGAAGAACTGTTCTTAATCCCGATCCGGGTGACCGGTGATCAGACAGGCGACAACGTCCGGGCGGTTCGCGCGAGCAAGATTTGTTATGAAAAGTGGATGTAAAACAAGAACGCTATTCCCCATCGTTGATATCAACAGATGGTGACAACATTGGTCCGTTTTCCCGCCCTGGCAGTCCGCACCCGTCCCATCACTTGCGATTACCCTGTGTCGTGACGGTTCGAATGAGTCCGTCAAATGCAATCTATGACGATTCTGCGAAAGTGTCAAAGGTTTTGTTATCGATTGGAGAACCAGGGACCCGCACCATCCGATCCATGGTCAAAAATCGTTCTGTTTGCGGGAGGGAACGATGGCTAGCCTGGTTCATGGCAGGGCGAAGCCCATCTGCTCCGGGGCCGGCAGGGCTTCGCCAGCCGCTGCCTTCTTGTGGGCATCTGC
>JAFGFZ010000303.1 GCA_016930815.1 Pirellulales bacterium
CTAGATACTCACCGGCGGATAAGATGACAAATGTCATGTAGATCGTTTGCCTGGCAGGCTCAGATACTGATACTGAGGTGCCGTCGATCGCAGCTGCGTCGGATGCTCTTTCCTCGGATACGTCTTGATTCTCCTTTGTTTGGTCGGAGTCTTTATCGTTCTGTTCGTCCTTGCCGTGCGTCTCGGCAGATTCCATCCCGCCCTTAGCGTTCTCCTCCTCTGATCTGGATGCACCGGTCACTGGCGCTTGCGGCGTGACCTGAATGGCCAACGTGAACCACTCGCGATCAGCCGAATAGTCCACCTGTGTCTGGTCCACTCTTCGCACGATTTCCTCCTGTCCCCACTGCAGCAACAGCCACCCAGTCGCGCCGTGAACAGCCGAATTGGGGTCGGTTAAGTACCAATCACCAAGTTGTTTGATTAGTGAATCGCGATTTGCCTCTGGGATATCACTTAGTGGATACTGGCCAAGTGCGAGAAGCAGGGCATAGCGGATTAGGCGTGAGGCCTGAGGAGTGAGGCTTGAGTCGTGAGGCCTGAGGAGTGAGGCTTGAGGCGTGAGGCTTGAGTCGTGAGGCCTGAGGGGTGAGGCTTGAGGGGTGAGGCTTGAGGAAGTGAACAACTGGAGGCATTCCAGAAGTTCCTCCGCGCGGACGTCGCGGTCGCGGCAGCGGTGGATGAATTGCGTCAGCGCCTCAGGGTCATCCGTCATATTGAACGTCGGTAAAACGGATTCCCGTTCACCTAGCCGCAGCAACGTAATTCCCGCGCCAGCGCGGCGCTGACCAAAAGATACGCGGTCAATCGAAGACATGTCCTCACCAGGCAATTTAGCCGCTATTTCCTTCAGGCTTTTCTTCGCGGCTTCATCGAAATTAGATACGAGCAGCGGAAATAGAATTCGGTACTGAGTGGGTGTTGCTTCACTGGCCAACATGGCCAAACGTACTGGATCATCTGCTGCAAAGTTGGCTAAGGCTGAGGCAGCCGCTTCTCGGATGCTGTCGCGTTCAGAAGAGTCGCGGAACTTGGCTTCGAGAGGGGTCAAAAGTTTTGGTGAGATTGGGGTAAGGTAGCCTCGCAGATCTCGTTGATAATCTGGATTCGAATTGAGCAATTGGCTAACAAGAAAGTCGGTGTCTGTCTCGGCCCATTCTTTAGCATTACGGGCATAATCCGCCAACGCCATGCCGGCATGGAAACGGCATTCCGGTCTTTCCGTGTTTTTGCGTAAGGTTGTCCACAATTTGCCAACCAGTTTTGCCTTGTGGGATCTTAAGCTGTTGCGGATCACGGGGAATTCTTCGACAGAACAATCTAATAGCCGTGGGTGCAGATAGGATAGCTGCGTCGAATCGACAGGCAGCATCGCTAGGGATAGCTTTAACTTTACAGATGGATCGCTCTCGGCATTTTGAAGTTTCTGTCGCAGGACTGGATCGGCCCATCGTCGGTAAGATGGGAGATCTTCCACAACCAGTTTTTCGAGCTGCGCGGGGGTTGCTGACTGGATGGCCTGAACTAGTCGATTTGACTGTATTCGACCGTTGAGTTCCCAGATTACCCAACCAAGAAGTAAAATGACAACCGCCACCAGCGTAGCAATCGAACCATAACGACGGGTTGCGGCCTGCATGACTGACTTTTGCTCCGGTGTCCGTTTTCGCCGCGGGACTCCGGCCTGGATCGTCACATATTCTAGCGGATCCGGTAGGAAGCGGGCTATCTTAGTGCGGTGCCATTGATCGGTACGTTCCTGCGGGCACAACTCCGCTCGGCCACGCCAGGTCTCTTTCTGTTTCCGGGTTAACCATTCTCGCAACGAGGGGACTAAATAATCATGCGTGAGTTGATAGTATTTCTTGGAACCTATTCCAAAACTGACTACCCTCGCCCCGCTTGCAGGGAGAGGGATTGGGAGTGAGGGACTTTCTGAAAGGCTTTTAGTCGGGTCGACTACGATCTTGGAATCGTTATCCGCCTCTTGGCCAGACGGATCGGTAGGCGTAATGAGACGGAGTTCGCTATCGAGGATCTGGATAAGTTCTTGAAAACCTTCTTGTTGTTGCGAGTAACCAGAGGCATCCAACAGCTCGTCGTAGGAGCGCATCCCGCCTTTAATATCGGTGCCAGTTGTGGGAAGTAGGGATTTCAACACTTCGCGAGCAGCTTTTTGATACAGACGATGTACTGGTGGTGCTGTTGAGGCACTGAATGTCTCCTCCAAAAATGTCACGCCGATGCCCTCGGTTCCACCCACTTCATTGAGAGTTTTCGGGGACCATGGCTTACCCTTGACCATTTCGGCAAACAGGGCAAGCCGCACGCAAACGACCTTGCCATCCGAAGCTAATCCGGATATTGCTTGATCGAGGAATAAATCAGTGTCTGGTGACAACTCGCCATATTGCGCAGACAATGTTCCAAAGGCCTGGCCGAATTTGATAAGGACGGAACGGGCGTGTCTCGTATCAAAGAGATTCACAAGTCGGCTATTCTCCGCCTCAATTAGGCGAATCTCTAACTCCTGCATGAAACAGCTAATGGCCAACCAGAAATCATCTCGCACCATAACAATGCATTGCACATGCCCGCCATCACAATGCCGTAGTGCGGCCACCAGCAATGTCTCCTCTTCGCTCCGATGGACATGTAGCCACTGCTCGAACTGGTCGATCACGAGGAGCACCTTGGAACCGCTTGAAAGGCCACCGGCTCCACGCCGTAACGTCGCGATGGCATCCACAAGATCCTGCTCTGGCTGGATGGCTGGGCAGACCTTCCGGATCCTGCGGAGCAGGCGTGCTTCCGTGTCATTGGCCGTGGCCTCGATGTAGACCGGCACCACATCCGCGGTCAGCCGAGGCAGCAAGCCTGCCTTCACCAGCGAGGACTTGCCACAACCGGACGGTCCATACAAAACACCGACCGAAAAGGTCTTGTCCGGATCGGTCTGTTCAATCCGGGTCTTCCAGAACCGAATGCTTTGGGGCAGACCATCCCGATCGCGGGGGCCAGGAAGCAGTTCGAGAAAGAAATCGGCATCTTCCGCATCGAAGGAACGCAGACCCTTGGGAACGATACCCGCGGATTGAGGCGCCTTCTGGGATTCAGATGTTTCGAGAAAGTGGAGTAGATCCCGCGCCATATCTTTGGCCGTTGTGTAGCGATCCGCGGCCCGTTTTGCCAGCGCCTTGAGGCAGATCCGTTCGAGTTCCCGCGGGATGTTATCGTCGAGCTGGCGTGGTGGTCGGGCCTCACCGTGCTGGATGCGATCGGCGATCTCCAATGGGCTCGATCCCCTAAAGGGCCCCTTTCCAGTCAACAGCTCGTAGAATACATTGCCCAAGCTAAAGATATCCGAGCGGCCATCAACACGGTGCCCTTCTCCACGGGCCTGTTCCGGGCTCCAGTAGAGGGGCGTGCCGGCATAGCCACTTCCCTTGCCAAAATCCTCATCCCGAATGGCCAGGCCAAAGTCGGCGACGTACGGCTGGCCGGATTCGTCAATCAGGATATTTTCGGGCTTGATGTCACGATGGGTAATTTCCCGGCCGTGCGCGTAGTGCAGCGCCTCGGCGATTGTGGCGACTAGCGAAGCGGCCTCGCGATAGTCTCTTGTTGGCTGCTTGATTTTCGTCCGCAAGTTGCTGCCGCTGATCAGTTTCGAGACAACAAAGCAGAGGCCATCCTCGGTGCGGCCGGTATCGTAGACAGGGACAATATGCGGGTGATCGAGCTGGGCCACGAGGCGGGCCTCGTTGAGATAGGCCTCAAGATCCGCCGGTCCACGGATACGAGCTGGCCGAGGGACCTTGATCGCCACTGCACGCTGCAATTCCGTATCGTAGCCACGATAGACCGTCCCAAAACCGCCGCTACCAAGCCGGCCCAGGATTTCATAACGGTCAATCTGGTCTGGAATCGGTTCTTCTTCGTCATTGGGCAGCAATCCCTGGCCATTGATCGTACTGCGGATGGTTGGCGTCTCACCGCAATTCGCCATGGCTTCCAGAACATCCGCGCCGGCGAAATAAGCCCGTAACTCCTCGCCCACCTCAGGATGGGCGGCGAGGAACTGCTCGCGATCAATCTTCTCGCCGCGATCGATTCGAAGCAGGTAATCCGCGAGAACCTTATCCGCGCGATCCTCGTGATTGGAGTGATTGGATTCAGACATAAGTGGATGTGAGAATTAATGGAAGAAGCATCGAACCGATTCCTCAAAATCGGGTGTGATCTCCGTCCCGTCCCAAGAACGGGTGAGCTGCTAGCGGAGGATTATAACCCTTTTAAGCAAAGATAGCAGTATCTGCAATTCTTCCTCGTTCAAACCAACGTGCGGAATGGAATGCTCAATTGGACTGGAGGTTATCAATATCCAGAAGACACAGACCTCACCTGAGTCATTTAGGTTGTTTACGGCTCTTTGCCGCCGGAGGCGGTATTCGGTCCGCTGTTTACGGCGGGTTGTGGAGTATAAGCAAACACACCCACCCACCATCGCACGGCCGCCCTCAGCGGCCGCGGGATGGTGGGTGGCAAATGGAACATGGCGTGGCTGAATCCGCGCGGGTGCCACTGCTGGCTCGTCCAGCAGTGACCGTCTGCGGCGGGTCAATCGGTTGTGTCTAGCCATTCGGCCGGCAGTCCGTGGATGGTTGGCAATGGAGGATTTTGTTGGGGAGGATCCATTCAATCGTACCGAGCGCGCGACCATCTCCAGTCTACGGCCGTTTTGACAAGCTATCGGCGAACGGGATGATGGTGCAAGTAGTCGATCGCGGCCGAAACGGTGGAATGCTTGGTGAGATTGCGGTCGTAACCCGGTCCTTCCTGCCAGTAACGCAAGGTCTTGATATCTGGACGTTGCTGGACCGTCAATCGTTCCAGCAACCGGCTCCGCGATTCAATGAGTAGTTGTTGGTCAACAAAGGCCGGCGATGGTAGCAAGAAAACGTCCATTCGTGAATCTGGCCGGGATCATGGTAGTGCCGGATTCGTTTCCGATGTCTGGGATTGTATTTCATGCCGCGATTCAATACCCAACGAGCACTGCTGGACCAGCCAGCAGTGGCACCCGCGCGGTGTCCACTCATCTCTCTCTTGTTCTCTTGAATATTACGACGACATCCCGAGTGCTGCCGTAAGCTTCGTTGGTGTCGAAGGCCGCTGTCAGTTCCCAGCCCTCCTGGCCGAGGTCATTCATCATCGCGTCGAGTTGTGATTCATCGACTTTACCGCCCATCAGACCTTTTGCCCTTAGCTTCACCGTTTTGTATTCCCATTTCATGTTCCTTCTCCGCGCGTTTTATTAGAGAAAGCTGATTCCATATGATTGGTCAAGACATTATACTAGAGACATTATATATGGTCTGACCACACCCATCCACCATTAAAGAAGGTGCACCGATTTGATCACCGGAATCATCGAATGGCAACGGTTCTAGTTTATTCGCCGGAGGGATATTGAATTCTGAAACGGATGCCAATTAATTTCTTCTTTCATTAACCCTCTACCATCCATGCCATTGAAAAAACATCGTAATTCAAAGCCTTTTGTATGGCATACGAGACAACTGTCATTTGAGTTCTTGGAGGAACGACGACTACTGGCCGTGGTACCGCAACTAATCGATACCAATGTCATGGCACTCTGGTCGAATCCTCGCCAATTCACGCAACTCGGCGACAGCAACTATTTCATCGCGTCCCACTGGGAAACCGGCAATGAGTTGTATCGCCTCCCATCGCCGCTTGGAGAGCCCGAGCTAGTGGCCGATCTGCAACCGGGGACTGCTTCGTCCTCGCTTAATATTGGAGGCGCGGTCAACGATCGTGTCATTTTTAGCACGGCAATCAACGGTATGGAGATCTGGTCTGTAGAAGAGGGACAAGCTCCTGTACTTCTGCATGAATTTGAAGGTGGTAGTGTTTATGAGGGAAAGGCATTGACATATGGATCCGAACTCTACTTTCAAGCCGATGATGGAATGACCGGAATTGAGTTATGGAAAACGGATGGCACGCCAGGGAGTGTGACTCAGGTAGCCGACTTGAGAACCGGGCCTTCCGACGGTTATCCCGCTGGTATAACAATTATTGACGGCGCGTTTTATTTTTCTGGGCGTGACGAACTCGGCTTTTTCCAGCTTTGGAAAATTGCTTCACCGGGACAGCCACCCGTTCCCATAACCGGCACCAATCCGGGTGGTTTCTCGGATGATGTCCATAACATTGTCGCGATAGGCGACGAAATCTTCTTTTCCGCTGAGGATGCGCTCACCGGTCGCGAGTTGTGGAAGACCGATGGCACACCCGGCACGGCTCGGATGGTGAAGGATATTCGAGGGGGTACGAAATCCTCAAATCCGCAATGGATCACGGAATTTAACGGTGTGGCCTATTTTTGCGCGAACGAATCGACGGTGGATGGGTACGAACTCTGGCGCAGTGATGGAACCGCGGAGGCCACGTACCTGTTTTATGAACTGGCAACGGATCCAAACCATTCCACATTCCCCTCTGATTTGATCGTTTGGAACAACGGCCTCTACTTTTCCGCGTCAAATCGCTACCTAATGAAAACGGACGGCACGGCAGAAGGAACGGAATTAGTCCAAGATATTGGCGGATCCCAAGCTCTTTTTGGGGCTCGATACATCGAAAACCTGCAAATCTTGCAAGACCAGTTGATCTATATAATTCGCGATGAGACGGACGAACTCTGGCGCAGTGACGGCACATCCGAGGGTTCCGAGAAGTTGACCGCTGCCGTGCAAGGAGACGATTTTTCAATCGCCTGGTTGCGCGCGATCGGCGACCGGCTCTACTTCGCCGCCGGCGAGGAAGCGATTGGTACGGGTTTAGAACTTTGGACAAGCGATACCACTTCCGCGGGGACCGGCCTGTTAGCCGAAATCAATCCAGGAACCCACAGCGCCGAGGTCCTCCATCCGGTGGTTGCCGGCGATTTTATTTACTACGAAGCCGACGATACCTTGTGGCGAATCGATCTTGCCACCCGCACGCCCCAACGGGTTACGACCCACGAGCTTATCGAGTGGACCGCCGTGGGGGATCGTCTCTTCTTCAATGAAATCAATTCCATTGGAAAGCAAGTATTATGCGTGGCGGATCAGACAACCGTACAGACGATTTCGATACTGTCAGGGTCCTTTTATCGCTCGCCCGAAGCATCCTACTTAACCGCCCTGGGCGATGAGCTGTTCTTCGCCGCCGAATTCTTGGGGGGCGACGGCAACGAGCTCTGGAAAACTGACGGTACGAGCGAAGGGACGGTGTTGGTCAAGGATATTTTTCCCAGTAGCAATGATTCGAATCCAAGACTGATCAATGTGATCGAGGGTATCCTTTACTTTGTGGCCGATGATGGCACGCACGGCGTGGAATGGTGGCGATCCGATGGCACAACGCAGGGGACATACATGCTGGCGGATATCAATCCGGGCAGTGGAGACGGGGCTGCAAGCATTCCACGAGTCGCGAAAGCAGGTGGCAAACTTTTTGTTTTGGCTACGGATGGAATCCATGGTAACGAGCTGTGGATGATCAACGAATCGACGGGGGAAACGTGTATGCTCAAAGATATAAGACCTGGCAGCTCGACGAGCACTCCTGGCCTCTTGACCCCATTTAACAACGAACTCTTCTTTATCGCCTCCTCGATTTCATCGAATTGGGATTTGTGGAAGACCGATGGCACGCCAGAGGGCACGGTCCCATTGATCGATTTCCAATCGATTCCCGCGTCCAATCCAACTGGACTGGTAGTAAGCAATGGTACCCTGTTTTTTAGTAGTAATAAATCGAGCACGAGCGGTAGCCTGCTTTGGAAAAGCGACGGGACAACC
>JAFGFZ010000304.1 GCA_016930815.1 Pirellulales bacterium
CTGCGCAAAGTAGTAGAGGCTGTTCTTCCAGTGCATAGGATCGTGGGCGTTGTCGTCGACGTGCCAGATGTGTGGCACGTCATTGTCCCGGAGATAGGCGTGAACACCCTGGCTGATACGTATTAGACGGTCCCTTTTTCCGCAAGAGAGCCAGAGCAGTTTGAGCTTGGCCTTGGCGGTTGCGGGGTCGGGTACGAGTTCCTTCGCCGGCTTGGTGTTCGGCGCGGATGAGAAGCCGCCGACCCACGCGAAGGTGTCCAGGTGCGCCAGCCCAAAGTTCAGCGACTGTCCGCCGCCCATGGATAGCCCGGCAAGCGCGCGGTGCTCGCGATCTGTTTCAACGGAGTATCGCGACTCGATCGCCGGGATCACGTCACTGAGCAAATCCTTCTCAAAGGCAGCGAACGCGGGCGCCATCGCGAAGACGTCCCCTTCGGCTCGATCGTTTTTCTGGGCTCGGCCGTTGGGCATGACAATGATCATCGGCTGAGCCTTGCCGTCGGCGATCAAGTTGTCGAGCAGGACGTTCGGCTTGGCGAAACGCTGCCACTCCGTCTCGTCGCCGCCGATGCCGTGTAAGAGATAGAGCACGGGGTACTTCTTTTCCTTCGTATAACCCGGCGGCGTGTAGACCTGCATCTTGCGGGTGGTCCCGACAGTCTTCGACTCGTAGGTTACCATCTCCGATTTGCCGTGCGGGATTCCTGCTCGCTCGGTGTCGAAATTGGCGGGCGGCTCGGGAAATGCCGGAACGTCGTCCGCGTTTAGTTCGATGGGACTGCCAAAACCGCGTCTCCCCTGGGCAAGACTTTCAGAAGGAACCGCACTGAAGGTCAGCAATCCAGTGAGCATGAGCAGCAGTGAATGCCTAAATCGCGTCATCATGGGAATTCTCCTGAAGCAATGATTTATCGTAGGATAACCAGATACCCAGTTGTTGGCTGCGATGCCGAGCATACACGGGAGCCCGCCTCGGTGGGAGGGCCCAATGCTCAAGCCACCATTATCATGGCACCGTCGGGGCAGCATTCGGATGCAGCACGGCGTCGACGCTGGCTCCATAGGCCGGCGTTTTCTGGTTGTTGGAGTCGTTGTAATACAGCTTAGCGTCCGGGTCGGCTTCGTGGGAGAACTTGAACGCCAATGTCAGGAATTCCGGTCCCAGGGTCCGCAACCACGAGGAATTGCGGAAATTCTCCAGCAGGGCTGTCTGCGCGTTGCCGCCGTCGTTGATCATTTCATTGACGACATCCCAGCTCTGGATCTTTCCCCTGTAGCAGCCGATCAGGGTGTCGATGTGGTTCTTCATGCGTCGCGTAACTGCCGCCTTGTCGCCATTACGGAAGAACCAGTCATTGGTCTGGGCGTGCCACACGAGCGTCTGGCCGTGGATGGCAACATGGTTATCCACGGACCATTCTACCAGGGCATCAGGCCACTCGAATCTCCACGAATCAACCTGTCGCTGCCTTCCAAGTGGATCTCCGCCGACGGCAAGAGCATGTGGATGGTCTTTTCCGGCCGGCCGAGCGATCCCTTCCATAGCTTCCATGTGATCAGGGCCAACTTGGAATCGAGGATTGCAGGTTCGATTTCTGCCGGGTGTGCCTGGTGGATCAAATGAGGCATGCGCTTTGCCGCAATTTATTATTTTGTGTTTTTAATGCTACCATTTAACCTCATTGGGGTGTAAACTTACTGGCACATGTGTTTTGGCCAGCAACCTTATTTACGAATGTAGGTTCATAGAACTCGAAGCCGAAACTGAGTATCTGGGGATTTGTTCTTATATGTCAGGAGTTACCTATGATGTCCGTTGAATTAACCCCCCGCCAACGCGAAGTAGTCCGACTTGTTAGTCTCGGTTGCACGGTTGAAGAAATCGCCCTGGTACTCGACCTCTCTCCGAGTACAGTCGACAACCACAAGACACGAGCCATGCAACGGCTTGGCACGAACAAGGTGGCGCTTCTCACGCGTCTTGCGATCAAGCATCGCATTTCATCACTCAAAGACCAACTGACTCGGGCCGAGAAACGTCGCAGTGGGCGAGGTAACGACGGTTGGAATTGAATGAGCAACCGTTCACGGATGTTGAAGCAGCAAACCGCTAAGAAGTGCTGATGCACGCTGATGCCAGAGATCCGCTTCTTGTCTCTTGCCAGGGATCCGCTTCTTGTCTCTTGATGCTGCTTCTTGATAGTGACTCCGCGGAAAAGCAGATGCCTGAATATGGACGGCGTAGGACAACGGCAGGAGCCACTGGACATGAGCGCGCATCAGCGCTCATGCGCGGCTTCCTTTTGAATCCGCGTTTAATAGAAGTGGCCCGATGGAATCGCCGTTGCACTGAAAACACCGATTTCGGCCCGCATTTTTCGCCATGTAGAGCGCGGAATCCGCGCGCTTGATCAGCGAATTGCTATCCTCGCCTGGTAACGCTTCGGCGAGGCCGAGGCTTATCGTGACCTTGATTTCTGTATTATCCACCGGGAATTTCTTATTTCCAATCGTTACCCGCAGGCGTTCCGCGGCAACACCTGCTTCTTTCAAGGCGCTGCCTGGAAAGATAACAGCAAACTCATCGCCCCCGAAACGCGTGACCACGTCCATCCTGCGTTTCGTGGCGCAGAGCACATCGGCGACACACTGGGTCAAGATGGAATCTCCCGCAAGATGACCATACTGGTCATTGATCTTCTTGAAATGATCCACATCGATCAAAAGGAGGGTAAAAACACCCCCGTTTCGTTCCAATTCGGATAAGCGGCGAGATAACTCTTCGTCGAATGCTCGCCGGTTGGCAAGTCCGGTCAGCCCATCGGTACGCGCATCGGCCAGGTGCGATTCAATTTGGGATACTTGCCCTCTGAGTTCGATGATAGCCGATAATCCCATGAGCAGAGACAATCCGAAAACAACAAGGAGAAAGTAGGGTGTCCAGGCATGATCGATGTATCCAAGGAAGAAAATGGCCAAATAGGTCACCACCACAATAACCAGAAATCCAAATTTCCGGCTATGCTTGATAACGAACCTGTCAATGTTGATTGATTTATCGAATATCAGGCTGGACTTTGGTGTATTGATCCATATTCCGCCCACTTCGGCCACGACAGAAAATAGCTTCGGGCTCGCCAAAGCCAATGCACCAACCATGGCAGAGATCCCAAGAAATGTGACTAGAAGCAACGGCCAGACTTCATTAATGATATTCATGAACATTTCTTTCGGACCGGCGCGAATGGGCTCAAATGGACCTTATAGGGCCGGTTAGAACCATTCCCACCAACTGTACAGATGAAAAACCCCTGAATCTTCGGCCTAATGGCTGTTATTCCGATACAAAATCCTAGGTTCTTCCGTGAGTCCGTCAACAGAATACGTCCGTCTGCGGAATGCATGAAGATTTCGTAGTCACAACAGCATGCAAACCGCTACGATCCATGGATTCGTTAGCCCGCATCGGGGGCAGCGCCTCACCGGACGCCCGATGCACGGCTGGCCGATTAGCGAATCTCGGCCGGGCCTTGAAGATTGGATGCCGCGACTCGGGCCGTGGTTCCTTGCCCCTTCATATCGCGCGTGGCTGTCCAAGCGACCGATAGCCCGAGTACCCAAGCCGCGACGAAACAGAGCAACTCGAAATATGGCAAGGCCATTTTGAAGGGCTTGATGGACATCGGACATATCTTCCGTGATGGGGCAAAATAAGGAAAGCCGTTTATCGTATTATTCGCCCGTCGATGGTCGTTTCTTGGTTACTATCGGCAGTCAAATAACCGCACTCTATATTGATTGGCGGTACTTGGTCTTCGGGTATTACAGCGTATATCACCTTTTTCCGCAAGCACCCATTTTCCATATCCACGCCGCGAATCGGGTAGAATGCTAGCACGGGCCCAGGCCGGTTTTGATGATTCTGCGGATTTCCGCGGCGATAAAAAAAGAGCCGGTTATGCAGATTAGGTCATCCGGGCTGACCTTTTGGCCGGCTTTCTCCCACGCCGCCAATGGGGTTGAGCAGACATCGAGAGATTCGATTCTCGATTGAGGGCCCAGTCTCCGTCGGGCGGATTCCATCGAATTGGCCAAATCATCGACAGGTGTGGCGCGGGGATTATCCAGATACTGGGTTAAAATCGCCGCATCGAAGTGTGGCAAGAGTACATCGAGGATCCCGCTCGTATCCTTATCCCGCGTGGAAGCTAGAATCAATATTCGCCGCCGAGCGGAGGTCATTGTTTGGATTGTTTCTGTTAGCGCTTGCATGGATGCAACATTATGCGCAGCATCCACAAGGACCGTCGGTCGAGAGTGTAACACCTCGATTCTTGCAGGTAACGAAACTTTGGCCAGACCAAGCCGGATTGCCTCTTCGTTCAGGGACCAGCCTTGTCGGCAGAGTTCCAGGACGGTCGCCACCGCAACGGCCGCATTCACAGCCTGATGGCGACCGGGCATGCAGATCGGCACCTTCGAAATCGTTGGCAAACCTGCCCGAGTCCGCGGATCCTGGACTCCCTGGCCGGGTCGAATTGCTGGAGACCAGCCACTCGCGGAGAGTCCAAAGTAATCCAGCAGTCCAGGGGAGGCCGGAATATCGATTCGATCTGGTGGGGTATATTGATAATCGAAATCTTGACCCAACTGGATGAGTGGAGCACCCCGCTGCCGGGCCGTGTCGACAATCACTGCCTGAGGTTCGGCATCGCAGACACCACTGACAACCGGAATACCCGGCTTGAGAATTCCGGCCTTCTCACGCGCGATGGACGCCAGGGATTTCCCCAGTTGTTGGGTATGGTCCAAACTGATATTCGTGATGACACAAACTCTTGGTTGACAAACATTGGTTGAATCAAGCCGCCCTCCAAGACCAACCTCAAGGACTGCCGCATCGACTTCATGGGCGGCAAAATGGAGTAATGCGAGTGCCGTGGTCAGTTCAAAGTAGGTTGGCCTCGAACTACGATCGTCGCCTGCGGCATCCATGGCAATCGTGACCGGCCGGACCCGATCGACCAGACGGACAAGTTCTTCACGCCTGCATGGGAGTCCGTCAATACAAAATCGCTCCTCAATACGGTCCAGATGCGGTGAACTGAACAAGCCGGTACGGAATCCGGCAGCCGAAAGGACCGCCGCGATCATCGCTGCCGTTGAGCCTTTTCCCTTCGTCCCTGCAACGTGGATGATGGGGATCCCCGTTTGAGGTTGTCCTAATCGATCCAGCAATTCCCGCATTCTCGCCAGTTTGAGAGTACGCTCACAGTACGGCGCGGGAGATACCCGTTCGTAATTGAGCCGGCTAAACAAGAATCCAACGGCGGCGTCGTGGAGTGGATCGCGTTTCGATAACGCCGTTTTGGATTGCTGCGGATCGGCAGTTAAAACAGTGGCAGGTGGATCCATAGATTGCATCGCGCGGGGAATGCCGTAAAGCAAAGATCGGACCTCGAATATCGAGGAATCGAACCAAGGCCTCATGAAATGCGTACTAAGCTAAATGGGGCAATCGACACCAGGCCTGCGGATCCCGAGGATCCTTGCCGCCTGGCCGTAAAGGTTTATCATATCGCTATTTCTGGCACAACGGCTGCCAGCACCCAAATCACCATCCCCATTTCCCATTTCCGGCCGTGATCCGGTAGATCCCTCCCTGTCAGGCCTAGCTGCCGCTTTCCACCCGCTGCACCCTATCAACAATCCATCCATGCTGCTCCTGGAGAATGTCAAGAAAGCCTATTATGAACCAAGTGGAGCCCGGCTTCCGATCCTGGATATCCCGTGTTTGGAGGTCGCGGCAACGGATCAGGTGGTGATTCGCGGACAAAGTGGCTGTGGCAAGACCACGCTCCTGCACGCGATTGCCGGCTTGACCCCAATAGATGCCGGCTCGATTCAGCTGCGGGGAGTGAACATCGGTCGGTTACCCGAAGCAGGCCGGGACCGGTTTCGGGCTCGGCATATCGGGTATGTTTTCCAAACCTTCAATCTGCTGGCCGGCTTCACTGCCCTGGAAAATGTTCTCCTTGGCATGACGTTCATTGGCCAGAAAAAAGATCCATCCCGGGCCCAGGATTTGCTGGCCCAGGTTGGTCTCGGGCATCGGCTCAACCACAAACCGGCTGCCCTATCCGTTGGTGAGCAGCAACGTGTTGCCGTTGCACGGGCCTTGGTGAATAAACCCGATCTTCTGCTTGCCGACGAGCCAACGGCGAACATCGATCCGGCCCATCAGCAGCAGGTGATCGACTTGCTTCGAAAAGTCTGCCTCCAGGAAAACGTCGCCCTGTTATTGGTCACCCACGCGGACGTAATATCAAGTCAATTCCCGCGCGTGATCGATTTCGCCACAATGAATCAGGTCCCTATCCCGTCATGAGTTTTTGGAAAATAGCCTGGCGAAATATCCAACAGCGGGCCCTCGCCTCGTCCTTGACCGGTCTATCGATGGCTCTCGGCGTGGCAGCGATGATCGCCGTCCTGGTCATCCATGGTGTTTCCGTCCGGCAATTCGAACAAGATGCCGAGGGGTATCACCTCATCGTTGGCGCCAAGGGCGGCAAGCTTCAACTTGTTCTGAATACCGTCTTTCACCTGAGTGAGCCCATAGAGAATATCCCATACGCATACTACAAGGACTTCGTTGATGGCCGATTCGCCGATTTTACGGAAGTCGCCGTGCCCTATTGCCTCGGGGATAGTTACACGACGGATACGGACAGTTTTCGAATCGTCGGCACACATCCCGATCTGTTTGATAAATTGCCCTATGGCAATCACCCGGATGGATCTTCAAAATATTACACATTCCAAAATGGCGGACGGAATTTTCACCCAGATGCCTTCTTCGAAGCTGTCCTCGGTTCCGTCGTTGCCCGGCGGGGAGGACTCCGAGTGGGTGACCGTTTCCATGCCACGCATGGACTGGGCGGGGAGGATGTGCATGACCAAAATGCATTCACCGTTGTCGGTATCCTGAACCCAACTGGCACCGCGAATGATCGAGCCCTATTCGTGAACATGGAGGGATTCTACTTACTGGGAAATCATGAACTCTCGCATGAACAAGCCACCCAGCGACGCCAGGTCATGGCCACCGAACATGGCGCCCATCTCGAACATCACACCGACACCGATCTTGATACCAGTGCCGGACATGATGTCGACGCCGAAGACGGCACCGTCACGGAACAGAGTTCCGACCACGAAAACGGAACCGGCGTCGAGCAAGACGCGAACGCAAAACAGAACGAGGAGCCTGCGGCCGGATCAGCGCTGGTTGCGTCCGCTCCCAATCCAGGGCAACGCCAATCGCTCCCTGAAGATCTTCGAGAAGTCACGTCGGTCCTGGTCCGTCTGGCCGATGATATGTATCTCGGTCATGTCAAGGATACAATCAACGAAGGGCAAGTGGCACAAGCCGTCGCGCCAACCTATGAGATCACAACACTCCTGGACCGGATTGTTGGACCGATTCATGCCGTATTACTTGTTCTTACCATCCTGATTGTTCTTGTTGCCGGGATCAGTATTTTGGTGAGCATCTATAATTCCATGAATGAACGCAGTCATGATATTGCCGTCATGCGAGCGCTCGGGGCGAGTCGGTGGGCTGTGATGGCCATTGTGCTGTTTGAATCAATTCTCCTTTCCGTGAGTAGTGGTCTGGCTGGAATCGTGCTTGGGCATGCCCTGATTGCAATCGCCGGTCCTCATGTTGAGGCTCGGACTGGCGTGGTATTACACTTTTTCCAATTTGACACCTGGGAACTGGTCGTGATCCCCTCTTTAATTGCCTTGGCAAGTCTGGTGGGATTACTACCTGCGATCACAGCATATCGGACCGATGTTGCCAAATCACTCGGCAATAGTTGACCAATGGACACCTATCCCTGAATGATCCGATGAATCATCAACCTCGTCTCTGGGATTATTTGGCAATCGTATGCATCCTGACCGTCTCCCGGCAGGCTGACGCGACCATCGCAATCCATGCTGGACCGTTTCACGAAATGGCAGCGCAGACGTCTGTCCAGAACGGTTTTCTCTCTGCCCATCGGGGATTGGCTTTTGGGCGGTTGGCAGGCGAGGATTTGCCAATTGATGGTCCGGAGGATCCAACAGACTCCCCCACGGAACCAACCGGGCACCCAGCGGGCAGATCCGCCCCCGAACAATCGCCTGTGCCAAATGCGGTCCTAGAGCCACCGAGTGAACCGGTTGAGACATTAACGCCACCCGCCATGCTATGGATCGCGCTCGTGCCAGCAGCTTCCGGATTGATCTTGATGATTCTCTACTGGTTGATCCTCCGCAGCCCATCAAATCGAATTCCATGAGTTAAAAGGCTTGAGGCTTGGGGCTTGAGGTTTGAGGCTTGAGGCTTGAGGCTTGAGGC
>JAFGFZ010000036.1 GCA_016930815.1 Pirellulales bacterium
CCGCATTCATAGTTGCCGTTTTGATGGACAATGGTGACCGGCCATAATTCAGCGCCCATGCCCGCCCGCTGAAGATCCCACGTGTTGCGATACCATTCTATCTGTTTGCCAAACCATGAACAGGAAACAATATCGACCAGGCCGTCTCCATCCACGTCGAGCGGTGCGTTCATGAAGTCCCAGTTGTACCCTTTGCCTGATTCATCGATATCCGTTGTGATGGAACGTATTTTTACCGGTGTAAAATCGGGTGCCAGGTAGATATATTCTCCGGCAACAATATCAAGTTTGCCATCATTGTTGAAGTCCGCGACATCGCAAACTTCTCCTCGATAGGATCCGACGCGGTGCAAACGAAATGGCACTCTCTCTTTCGGGGCGGCCTCTTGAGCGGGCAAGTATGGAGCACTCACCGCCAGTGCCAAGCCACAAAGATAGACCGCGATGCGTAATGGATCGATGAATTTTGGGAGCAAATTGGATGTGCTTTTCATGCGAAACCTCCTTCTGAATTCGTGCGAGTCTCTGAGGGACCCGTTAACAATACCGTCACTTACCTGGCATTATCTGCATTTCGCGGAACTGCTTCCAGCTAATGACTTGGATTCCCTGTTCGCGGATGTACGTTATGACCTCGGGATCGGAGAAAATTCGGCGGTCTTCATCTCGTTCGGAGGCACTCTTCGTAATGGCTTGCAGTTCGGGGTCTTCGTAACCGCAATGGATGATCAGTTGTGAAACACCGGGCGGCAAATCACGAAGTGTATCCAAATAGGCCTGCCGGCGTGTTCTGCCCGGTTGCTGTCCATAGAGTTGTGCCATCTGATCCAATAATGGCATGTGATTCTCGGCCAACTTGTCGATTAGAACCTGGCCCGTTTCGGCAAGAAGTGGATATTCTCTTGCCAGCCGCTGGTCCAGTTTCCGAAGAAAGAGAATTGGCACGTCGTATTCAATTCCTAAACGGACATAAATACTGAGTAGATCAGGCCGGCTGATGACACTGCCCATGTGGGTATCGAGATGGGAGATGGGTACACCGAAGGCCTTCGCCCGATCGATCTGGGCTCGCAATTCAAGTTCGACTTCCTCCGCTTTGGCGTGTTGCGCAACGGCCTGCGTACTACTCCACATGTAGCCATCCTTGTCCAGCAGGCTAGGCACCTTGTCACGGGATAGGACCGGGCCCCAGCGGTAGTTTTTCCATTCGCAGGTGAGGGTTAGGTGAACACCGAAATCTCGATCGGGATGTGCCTTTGCATATTCGGCAATTTCCAGAAACCAAGGGCAAGGGACCATGATACTGGCCGACGAAACGATCCCCTTCTCCATTGCATCGATCGTTCCACGATTGGCCGAATGAGACATCCCGGCATCATCGGCGTGGATGATCAAAAAACGCGTTTCCCGTTGCCCCTGGGAGTGTGTTTGAGTGGCTAGCAAGAATACGAAAAGGTAAGCGGATGTTCCAGTCAAGGTGATCACTAATTTTCGCATGTTTCGTATTATCCTCGACCGATGAGAAAGGGAAAGTATCCTGATATGGTACATCATTCGCGCGCAAGAAACCACCCAAGGAATCAAGCTGATTCCTTCACGATTTTTCATGACCGCTTGGCAAAGTTCATATGCAGCAAGACAAGACCCATTTGACAAACGGCTTGAAGTCATCCAAGTTATGAGAATCAGGTCTGGAAATGCTTCCTTCCCACCGATTTTCATCGTGTCATTCGAATTCATAGGTTGTTTAATGAAGAAGATCGCTGTTAGGAAAAAAACAGCGATCAATCATGCAAGTTGCCCTCCATGTATTATGATGCATCCATCTAGAAAATCGTTGTATCAAGATGCCATGCGTGCCGCATTGCTGGGCCTGGTGATCAATTTGGCATTGGGCATCATTAAAAGCGTGGGTGGTCTTATTGCCAATTCCTATGCCCTCTTATCCGATGCCATCAATTCCCTGGGCGATTGTTTCGCCTCGGTCGTGGTGCTTGTCGCGCTTGCCTACGCTCAGCGGCCGGCGGATAAGGATCATCCCTATGGGCATGCCCGGGCGGAGGCAGTTGCCAGTTCGAGTGTCGCATTGTTGATTATTGTTTCTGCCCTCTGGCTCGGTTGGAATGTCCTCTGGCGAACGCCAGTCCAGCACGAAGTGCCGCCGCTATGGACGCTCTGGATTGCCGGAGGGAATGTGATCATCAAAGAGGCCCTCTACCGTTACAAGGTCCGCATTGGCCGGCGGATCAAATCAAGCGCGATCATTGCCAATGCCTGGGATCACCGAAGTGATGCCCTCTGCTCGCTGGCAGTTCTCGTGGGATTGCTGGTAGTCCGATTGGGAGGGCCCCGTTTCGTCGCCGCGGATGAAATTGCGGCTTTGGTGGTCGTGATTGCCATTGTCTGGTCAGGTGTTACGCTTTTCGGAAAAAGTCTCTATGAACTAATGGATGTGGAAGCGGATAGTGAATTGAGGGACGCAGTGCGCTCCGCTGCAGAACAAGTTGATGGTGTGCGTGCCGTGGAAACGCTCCGGCTCCGTAAATCGGGCCTGGAGTATTTCGCGGATATCCATATCGAAGTGGATGCAACCTTGACCGTTGCCCACGGACATTCCATTGGTCATCGTGTCAAAGACACACTTCTGGAGAAATTTCCTTCGATGATGGATGTCCTAGTCCACCTGGAACCCTATGCCCCTCCAAATGCCAAGAACCACGATTCACATGGAGACCGGGAATGATGAGGAACTGCGCATATCATGACATCAATTGCGCATATACGTAAGCAGGGTCGAGGGAATTCGTTAGAATGAAATGAACATGTGGAGAGGATGGCCAGATCGGACAAACGGTTACCCCTTGGGGAAGAAATCGCCAGATCTTTTCGTTGGTTTCGACCCGTTGTGGTTTTCCAGATTTCGTGGGCTGGACGTTGAGTTTCCAACGGCTTTTTTTCTTAGAACGATTTCCATATCTTCAACTTTGGAGGTAAGAACTAATGAGACGCATCATGATCATTGGGGTGGCCATTGCCACTGTCTTGGCTTGGATTGGTAGTGTGCATGCCGGAGTCATTATCGACACGATCCCGACGAATGATCGGGCCAATCTATCCGTGGATGCCGGCCAATCGTTTACAACGGGTACGCTTGGAACTGCGAATCTTCTGGCGACGATTGAAATTCAAGGGCCGAGGAATGATGTCCCTGATAGTATCCTTGGGCCATTCGCTCTTGCGTTGTACGACGATGTGGACCAGGATCCGAACACATTCGATCGTGGCAGCTTACTTGGAACTTCAACGTTAGGAACGATTATCCCAGGAGACGGTTCGATGCAGTCGGGCGGGATTACGACGTTCACTTTTCTTAGCCCGCCGGCCCTTGTAGACAACACGGTTTATTCCTTCCGATACGAGGATGGAGCCGGCAATCCCATGGGCGCTCGTGTGGGACTAACGAACGGGACGAATGGAGGCGCTCCACCGCTTGCCGATGGTGCACTCTTCAGCGGAGGTGTGACCCCATTCAACAATGCCTACGATACCTCGATGCGGATCACAACGATTCCGGAGCCTTCTTCCGTGGCCCTCATTTGCCTGGCACTGGTTGGTGTCGTTGGCCTGCGTCGCCTTGTATAACTCGAATCATCGTTACAAGCTGGCGTCCAAGCTCAGGATTGACTCTACACGGATTTCCCGTGGAATGTTCGAAGCGAGAATCGCCAGAGAATTCTCTTCGGTTGTGTTTGCCATTGGCCACCTGCGCCCTAAGGTTGCTTGTGCGAACAATCGTTGATCGCTAGATCCACCGATCACGCTGCGGGCGATTGCGGGACAATCTCCTGGAAGTGGGGAAGATCCCATTCGGCCTGTCGGGTGTCCCAATCGCACTCCGTCCACAATCTCACGAATCCATCGTAGCTGATCGGAGAGCGGACTTCATTCACACTTCGAGGAGAATCGATATGAAGATCAAGAATAAGATCCTCATGGTGAGTCTAGGTGGTACAGCCGCCACGGCAGTCATGCTCGTAGGTATGCTCCAATTCCGGCGGGGAGGCCTCGATCGCGATCTCGCCGAGGAATTGAACACTCAGGCCCAGCATCAATGCGCTGCCATCGCAGCCGACGTGGAGCATATGCTAGAGGTCCAGAATGCCTCGATCCTCAAACAAGTAACCTACGATCTGAACGTGGCCAATGATGTGTTGAACCAGGCAGGGAAGGTCTCCTTCTCTGATGAAACCATCTCCTGGAAAGTTACCAACCAGTTGACCAAGGAGACCCAAACGCTTGAGCTTCCCAAAATGATGGTCGGTGACCAATGGCTGGGAAACAACTCCAGCATGCAAGTCTCCTCGCCCGTTGTCGACAAAGTCAAATCGCTGGTGGGTGGTACCTGCACGATTTTCCAGAGGATGAACGAAGCCGGGGACATGCTGCGTGTATGCACCAACGTGGAGAAAGTGGACGGATCGCGTGCTATCGGCACCTTCATCCCGGCGACCAATGCCGACGGGACACCCAGTGACGTGATCTCCAAGGTCCTCCGTGGAGAGACTTACACAGGACGTGCCTATGTCGTCAACGCCTGGTATCTTACCGCGTACAAACCGATTATGGATGAACAGAAGCAAGTTGCCGGCGTTCTCTACGTGGGTGTTAAACAGGAGGATGTTGCAGAGCTCCGTCGAGGCATCATGGACATCGTCGTGGGAAAAACCGGATATGTCTATGTCTTGGGCGGCACCGGCGAGCAGAAGGGGCATTACATTGTCTCGAAGGGCGGGGAACGCGACGGTGAAAACATCTGGGAGGCGAAGGATGCCGACGGGCGGTTCTTCATCCAGTCCATTGTCAACAAGGGCGTGGCCCTCAAGCGGGGAGAAGTCGCCTACGAGAAATATCCGTGGCAGAACGCGGGGGAAGACGAAGCGCGAATGAAAATCGTCGCCATTTCCTATTTCGAGCCTTGGGACTGGGTCATTGGTGCCGGCGCCTACGAGGATGATTTCCACGATGCCCGCGGCAGACTCAGTGCCGCGATCAGGACTTTCATCCTCTGGTCGACAGTCGCCGCGGGAGTGATGGCGATTATCGTCGCCGCCGTGACCGTCTACTTCTCGAAATCGATTAGTAAGCCTTTGGTCGCCCTGGCGGATGGACTCCAAGATATTGCCCAAGGCGATGGCGACCTCACGAAGCGACTGGAGGTGACCACCAAGGACGAGATTGGCGAAGTGGCCAAATGGTTCAACATCTTCGTGGAAAAACTCCAGGGCATCATCCGTGAACTGGCCGATAACGCCCGCACGCTGGCCGGATCGTCGACTGAACTTTCCGCGACCGCCACGCAATTGGCCAGTGGGGCTGAGGAAACCACGCATCAGTCGGCCACCGTGGCTTCGGCTGCCGAGGAGATGTCGACCAACATGAATAACATGGCCGCTGCCACCGAGCAGATGACGGCCAATGTCAAGACCGTGGCCTCGGCTACCGAGGAGATGACGACCAGCATTGCCGAGATTGCTAAGAATGCCGAGCAGGCATCCTCCGTGGCCGCCAGTGCCGCCACCATGGCGGCGTCCAGCAACGAGACCATCGGTCAGCTCGGTACGGCTGCCGATGAGATTGGGAAAGTGATCGTGGTGATCCAGGACATCGCTGAGCAGACCAACCTGCTGGCATTGAACGCCACCATTGAGGCCGCCCGAGCCGGCGACGCAGGGAAGGGATTCGCCGTGGTGGCCACGGAAGTGAAAGAGTTGGCCAAGCAGACAGCGGAAGCCACCGAGGATATCCGTGCCCGCATCGAAGGTATCCAGAAATCCAGTGGCGAGGCCGTTGATTCGATCGCTAAAATCAGCGATGTGATCCAACAGGTCAACGAGATTTCCCACACCATTGCCTCGGCGGTGGAGGAACAGAGCGCAACCACTCGGGAGATCGCCCTGAACGTTGCCCAAACCTCCAGCGCGGCCGACATGGTCTCCGCAAGCGTTACCCAATCCGCCTCGGCCTCCAAGGAGATCACCGAGACGATCGTGGGCGTTGACCAGGCTGCCAAGCAGACGGCTCAAGGTGCCGCCCAGACGCAAACCGCCGGTGTTGAGCTGTCCCGACTCTCCGAGAAACTGCAATCTCTGGTCGGACAGTTCCAGGTATAAGAGCGTATCCGAACGCGGCAGATCCGCAATCAAAAAGGACCTAAAGGACCTAAAGGACCAAAGATACTCTTGAAATGAGGTAATAACATGCGCGCACCATGCGCGCATGTTATACGTTAAGGCTAACACCAATCCCACTCACTCCACTTGAGGTTGTGCGGTTTATAACCTGTTATTAGTATTTGAATGATCGATATCACCTCCCCACCTTACGGAGTTGTAGTACACAAGTTTGCCATTGTTGAAGCGCCTACCGTAAAATTGTGTCCCGGAGGGACATCCGAAAATAGCCCAGCGATTCATCGCTGGGTACTTGATTAAAACGAAAACGGAGTCCCGTAGGGACGAATGTATTTATGTTTGATTCGCTAAAAATATCGAGACAAAACTTATAAACTGCACGATTTCTTTGGGGGAGGGGGGACGCCATTCACGATTCTTTCTATTCAAATTCATTGGAATTTGTCGATTTACTCCGAATCATGCATGATCCCTTCGTGCCCTATTTGATGTTGCGATCTTGGGATCCAAGATAGGCCGAAGGCCTTTTTCATCGTAGCCTGGGGTAGCACCCCACGAATTTGGGCTGTTTACCTTGGTTTGCCCGAAGACCATATTCACTTCATTGCCTCGTATATCGGATAGGTTCGAAACATCAAGGAATACCTTCACATGGACACAACGGAGCCGTTGCCAGCCAAACCAGATCGTGTGATGTCCGTCGATGCCCTGCGTGGCTTCGACCTGTTCTGGATCACCGGTGGCCATGGAATATTGGTTGCCATGATAGGCCTATTTGTTGATCCGATGCCTGAATGGCTGCAGTACCATCTGTCCCATCCGGCTTGGGAAGGATTTTCCGCTTGGGACTTGATTATGCCACTGTTTTTGTTCATCGTCGGCGTGGCAATGCCGTTTTCCTTTTCCCGAAGGCTGGAAAAG
>JAFGFZ010000305.1 GCA_016930815.1 Pirellulales bacterium
CCCGACGCGCCGGGCTTGCGGCGGCTTATTCGAGCTGGCGCGGAAGCGGACAAGAAGAATCTCAAAATTGCGGCTGGACTACAATGCCGCCATAGTGTGAACCGCCAGGAACTGATTCAGCGGATCCGCGATGGAGCCCTTGGCGATTTGCAACTGATCCGCGCCTATCGAATGCATCCCGTCGGAGGGATGGGTAAGAAACCGGAGGGCTATAGCGAACTGCTTTGGCAGATCCGGAATTTCACTTCTTTTTTTTGGGTTTCCGGCGGTCTTTTCGCCGAGATGAACATCCACCAGATCGACGAGATCTGCTGGCTCAAGGGGGATTGGCCGATGACGGCCCATGGGATTGGAGGCCGTGCCGCCAATAGCACGGATCATGGCCAGGGTTTCGATTCGATCTCCATCGAGTGGACCTTCCCGGATGGCACGAAGGCAACCGACAACGTGCGGTGGCTCGGCGGACATTGCCACTGCGAATTCGCGACGTTCGCCCATGGCACCCGATGCGCGGCCCAGTTTTCCGGGAATGTCCATGCGGGAACGACCCAAATTTATAAAGATCAGCGAATCACCAAAGATAACATTGCCTGGCAGGCGCCCGAGGAACAGGTCGGCCCCTGGGATGCTGAGTGGAATGTACTCTTGGATAGTATTCGCAACGATAAGCCGCATAATGAGACCCAGCGTGCCGCCTATTCGAACATTGCGGATCTGATGGGCCGTGCGGCCGTCCATTCGGGCAAGGTCGTCACATGGGACCAGATGATGCATTCCGAATTTCAATTCTGCCCGAATATCGATTCCATGGATTACAATACCGAGCCACCAGTCCAAGCCGACTCGGACGGTCATTATCCCGTCCCTATCCCCGGCGAATGGTCGGAGCTCTGATCGGTATCCGGGTCAGATGGTCCCGGCATCCGGGTCATCTATTATGAAAGCCTAACCCCGCTCATCATTGCACGCCGAACCAGAACTGCGCATGGTCTCTGAATTCGGCGATCATTTCGAAGTTTTCGAACGAAATCCCACCTGGAATCGGTCTCCTGCTGGCCCAATAGAACGCGCGACCATTGACTCGCACACGCAGGTTATCCGGAGGATTTTCGCATCGCCAGTATTGGATGGCACGTTTCCCTTGGTATTTCCATCCTTTGGCAGTTCTCATTGCATAACTGGCGTTCTCAGGATCGTCTTCATTGGTCGTTGCCGCAACGTAAGCATCCCCTTCCGGCGTCCGTACCAACCGATTGAGCGGAAAATCGATGGGAGGTGCAAAACCGTATCCATGGAATTGAGGCCAAAGGTCCGTCGACAAGACAATTCGATCCGCAAGATGCAAGCGGCGGAGACGCGCGTAATTCCCCATGGTTGCCGTCAAGACACACGAATCCATAGGTTTCGAGTCATCATGCGCGAAGGCTGTCAGCCGTACTTCATGCGGCCGGTCGGATTGAAAGTGAATTTTGATATAGGGATGCGCGCCCGATTGGAACCGTTCGATCAAAAGGAACAATTCCAAAATCTCAACGGGACCGTTTTGTGAAACGATACCACGAGCCGGCCGTTCAGGGGAACGGGGCGAAAGATCATCCAGAACATCGACGCTCCAAAACCGCTTGCCTCGCACTCCATCGAGTTGACTAGATTCCAACTCCGAGAAACCCCGATTCTCCTGCCCCGAGATGATCGGTTCAACGGCAATGAAGTTGATCATTCGACCGGTCGGCTGCCCGAGATAGGGTGCGTAGATACGGATCAATCCTCTCGGGCCTGGCATTGGTGCCAATCCGACACGCAATCCGTTTGCATGCCCCCAAACCGGCTGTGCCGGACGATCTGAAGCTGGGCGGACCCAGTTCTCCTCCACTTGAGGTGCCGCCAGTTGTTCCCAGCCTTGGAACTGTGCGAACGCGATTGATCCGAAGGAGAGTAGGCACGAGAGCCAACCTATGCGCATCATGAATCGCCAGAAGTTATTTTGCGCGTGGTACAGAATGGCACCTGGGTATATGAATAAGCTCTGATATAGTATGTATTGATTCGTGTTGGAATTATAAAGCGACGACGAACGGGAGCAAACCATGCAACTTACAACGAACCGCCTGATTTTCTGGGTCATGGGAATGGTGCTGGAATCGATGGTGATCCACTGGATTATGGATCAGCCAGCTTCAGCCTCCCAGCCCTCCGCAGCAGGGCGTGAGGCATCATTAAGAACGGTTCGGCCAGTGCCGACACCCTCCATTCCTGAGGGGGATTCGGGGATTGCTGCCAGGTATCCGGGCGATGTGGGTATCGAGAAGGATCCGGACGTTCTATTTGTGGAATCATTCGACGGTACGGTCGCTGAGATCTGCAGCCAATGGGAGGCTGCCGCCGGCAAGCAAATCATGTCGAAGTCGGACGAAGTCGTGCCTGGGAGTGGCGGAAAGCAGTCGCTCCTGCTCACACGGGTTGTTGGGGGAACTGATGGATACATGGATGGGGGGAATTTATACCGCAGGATAAAAAATAAACAAGGAGGCTACGGCTACGATCAGGTCTTTTTCCGGTTCTACATGAAATTCAACAAGGAACATGCTCCCATCCATCACTACGGAAGTGGATTGGTCGGTTTTAACCCACCGACACCCTGGCCCCAGGGCGGGGCCGGCGAACGGCCAAGGGCCGATGCGCGATGGACGACACAAGTCGAGCCGAGTGATTTCAATACCTGGCACTTTTATACCTATTGGCAGGAGATGGGAGGCAGCCCACCACGCGGGCAAACCTGGGGTAATACCTTCGAGATAGGCATTCCCGCTCGTCCTGTCGCCAAGGAGAAATGGATCTGCCTCGAAGTCATGGTCAAGATGAACGACATCAAAGACAGTAATGGCGAACAGGCGTACTGGCTGGATGGAAGACTTAGCCGGAACCAGGATGGCAAGATCACCAGCTACCTGGGGAAAGGATTCCCTTCGATGGGTACCTGGACCTATGATAAGTTCCAACCCTATGCAACCGGACGGGGCATTACCTGGGACGATCAGCAAGCCAAGGGCATTGCCCTGGAAGGAGGCAAGCCTTTCCCCGGCTTCGCATGGAGAAATACGGCGGATCTCAACATCAATGCGATCTGGCTTTACCGCTATATGTCGCAACCTGAATCGGGAATTAGCAAGGTCTGGTGGGACCACCTCGTGGTTGCCACCCGATACATCGGCCCCATGATACCGGTCAATCAATAGAAGAAACGATTCGGATGTTGATTACCTGTAAGGTATGAAATATTAATTTCCTGAGACCAAGGACTCAAGACCGAAGACCTGTCGGGTGAGACGCCTTGGGAGACGCGGGGCCTGGTGTCATTGCATATGCTCTGCCACGCGGTTGGCGATCGATTCCATTTCCGTTCCAGCCGGAATGAGGATCACCTGGCGTTTTTTTACCCCAGGATCGATACGGATCTCAAGTCTTTCTTCGGGCAGGCAGTTTCTGATCCGGTCGGCCCATTCGATAAAAACAAGAGCCGGTTCGTCGAAATATTCCTCGGGACCCAGATCACGGAATTCGTCCTCATTCGCGATACGGAAGGCATCGAAATGGTAGATGGACCGCAGGCCGTGGTATTCCTGGCAGACAACAAACGTTGGGCTCGTGACATCCTCGCGCGGAATCCCGACCGCGGATGCCACGGCTTGAACGAGCCGAGTTTTGCCTGATCCGAGGGGTCCCACCAGGGCAACGACGGTACGATCCGGCAAGAGTTCAGCTAGGACAGCACCCAGGCGATCTGTAGCCGCTTCGTCGGAAAGGGTGAAGCGGAATTCCATCATCGCTTACCAGGCCGAGCCATCTTTCCGAGTCCCGCAGATGGCGACTTTCATCCCCATGGCTTCGGCCATGGCGGCTTTAGCGAGCATCGCGTTGTCTGCGGCATCGGCATCCTTCGCATAGGCCACTTGGATATGATTGGCCTTGTGCCGCGCCATCATCTGGTCGCGGGATGTCCCGTAGGTGACCGCGTGCATGATGGGCCATTGGGGTGTCGTCTCTTTCCACCGCCGTTGGGTTTCCGCCTCGGGCAGTTTGACGACACAGGCTCGACCGAGGTCCATCTTCAGTTGATCATCTTCAATATAAATCCGTGACCAGACGATCTCGCCCGGTTTGGAGACACCCTTGATCGTACCGCCACCAAATGGGAAGTACATGGGCGGTTGCCGCTCGCTCGAAGCGCCCTTCCAGCCGCCGATCAGATGGGCTGGCGGGACGGATCCACTGATTAGAAAGACCCAGACAAAGTCATCAACGGTGCCGCTTGGATCTCGTTCACCCCACCGCATATCATGGAGGGTATTTTCCACCGGCTGGCCCATCGCTTTATGGATGCGATAGGTCATTAGCCCATCGAGGCCAGCGCACTCGTCGACCTCGTTGAAATGAACGACCGGCGCGCCTCGATAAAGAACCCGCTTGCCATCACGGCTTTTCACCGGCGGCCGTTGGACGTTGTTCAAAGTGCCCTCGACGAGATCGCTGGCAGGGAGCAAATTCTTGAGGCCCTGCTGGTACTGGATCCCGATGCAATCGCAGCCAAAATCGTCGGCGATCCGTACGGCCGCAATGTACATCTTGCACTGCAAGAGGATCTGATTGTCGGTCAGGTCCGTTTGCTCGTTCGGGCCCGTGATGAATTTCATCCCGTGCTCTACCATCCAATCGCGCACCGCCTGGGCCTCCTCCGTGCTGACTTGCGTCGTCTCATAATAGAGGGCGGATTGGCTCAGCCGTTCCTTGTAAACGCCAGTTGGGTTCAGAAGGTGATCGGGGATGATCGCATTGAACATGCCCATGCACCCCTCATCGAAGATACCCATAATGGCTTTATTGCAGCGAAGCTCCTCGGCGAGTGCTTCGCCCAGTTTGCGTTCGGCCGATGGTACTTTAATTTTCGCTAGAGCTTGAACATGGTCGTTGCGATGCTTCAAAGTGCCTTGATCGAGCCATTGGCTGAGCTTTTTTCTGAAACCGGCATCAGAGAAGTCTTCTCCCCATAGGGTCGAGTAGCGGACTCCAGCCTTGGTCAGCGACCCATTCAAGTTCAGCATACCCACCAGCCCAGGCCACATGCCGGACCAGTTCGCGAGAGTCAAGATGGGGCCTTGATGTGTGATCAGGCCGGCAAGCACATGGTGTGAATACTGCCAGACAGCCTCCGCCACAATCAATTTGGCGGTAGGATCCATCTTCCGAAAAATCTCCATGCCTTCCTTTTGGGAACTGATAAAACCATGTTTCTCGCCCCGCTTATATGGATGTGCCCGAACCACTTCATAACCGGCCGCGGCAACTGCCTTGCCGATTTCTTGCTCCATCGCATGCTGAGCGGGCCAGCAGTCTTGATTGGCCGACAGCCGAAGGTCGCCGCTGGCAACGAGGAGAACTTGGTTCTTTTTCACTTTTTCAGGGGTTGGGAGAGTTGGCAGTTGATACGTGGGCATGGTCGAACTCAATCAAAAGGGAAGGGATTTCTATGAAATATCCGAAGTGTTCATTTTATGGATTCTTTCCAAGTTACGATAGTATCTAGGTTCCTTGCCGGCGCAAACCGACCGCACGGATCATTTTGCGTCAATAGAGTATAAATATGCGTCAGTTCACCTGGGAATCGGCATGCCAGGGCCGGATGGATGGGCCTGCTTTCGATCGTTTCTCGGTGCTGTCCGCGAATGTGCCAAACTTGTATAATTCAATCCATAGCCGCTTTGGGGAGGATACTTGATTCCTCCTGAAAGATACCAACTTCCATCATTTTTCGCCAACGTTTCCTTTCGCATGAAGGGACGCATTATGCCGAATATCCAAACGGAACAGGTCCTTGTCATCCCGACAGCCCTGTTTCATGATCTAGGCTATTTTCAGGGCTTTTGCTCAGAAATCGACCGCTATGTTGGCCCCCTCTTTGAAAGTGATGCGGTCAGCTACCGCCCCCGGTTCCAGATGGAAGAAGATCCAAACTATAAACAACTTATTCCTTATGTGATCTTCCGTCATGCCAGCAACGATGGGACCGTGCGGCTATTCCAATACACACGCGGTGGTGGTCAAGGGGAGGCGCGATTGCACGCGCTCCGGAGCGTTGGTGTTGGCGGCCATATCTCGATCACCGATGCGGCATCCAATAATGGCCACGCCGTCTATACGGAAGGCATGCGCCGTGAACTCAACGAAGAAGTCTCCATCGACACATCGTTTACCGACACATGTGTCGGACTCATCAACGATGATCAAACTCCCGTGGGACGAGTCCATCTCGGTGTGGTGCACATCTACGATGTAGAACACCCCGCCGTATGCCCGGCCGAAGAGGATCTCCTCGATGCCGGATTCCAGCCAGTAACTCGAATCCTTTCCGAACTCAACCAGTTCGAAACGTGGTCCCAAATCGCGATGCGGGCACTGTTCGAATAACCATCCTCGATCGAAAACTGATGAAAGGTTCCTATGTCTGTTCTACTCACTGAAAAAGCTGCCAACGAAGTGAAACGACTCATGGAAAGCCAGGATCCCAAAGGCAGGACTTTCCTAAGGATCGGGATCATGGCAGGCGGATGTAGCGGATTTTCTTATTCACTTGGATTTGACAATCAATTCGATGAAAGGGTTGATTCGCAGTCCGAGCAGCTCGGAATCTCGCTTGTCATGAACAAAAAGTATGCCCTCTATCTCGATGGAACCACGCTCGATTTCTACGAGGATTCCAATAGGCGCGGCTTCACATTCGATAATCCAAACATGATCCGAACTTGTAGCTGCGGCCACTAAATTTGACGCCATCGTTCACGAATTATCTTGCGATTCCAGAGAAATAAGGTAAAGTTCTAGTAGCGGATACTTTGTGAGCACCCTAGCGCAGAACTGGAAGCCCGGCGAATCGCCACCCCGAACGGAAAAGGGCGAGTCACTATGAAAAGGCTTCTTCTACAACTACTAATTCGAGATGATGGTCCAACGGCTGTCGAATATGGCGTGCTGCTGGCACTGATTGTTGCCGTGTGCATAGGTGCCGTCAAATCGATGGCAAATTCCAC
>JAFGFZ010000306.1 GCA_016930815.1 Pirellulales bacterium
CGCCAATCGCAGACATGGAATCCAAACAGACGTTTTTGTTGACCAGCCAGTTCAATTTCATCAGCCAGATCGGGATCCCACCAGACATGATAGACGTCGACTGCGACACCCAACATTGGATGATCGAGCCGTTCCCAGATGGCACGTGCATCCGCCATCCGGTTGATGCACGACCTGTCGGCCGCATACATGGGATGGAGCGGTTCGATGCTGAGTTGAACGCCAACCGATTCGGCGTGCGGGAGGCAGGCGGCAATCGCATCGGCAACCTGTTTCCTGGCCTCGGTCAGCGGCATTCCCGGGACAGCACCAACAACCAAGACGACCTGGCCCGCGCCGAGCGCGGCCGCTTCATCGAGGCAGCGTTTGTTCTGGTCAATCGACGCCGCGCGGTCGGCCGGATCGAACGCGGGAAAAAAGCCGCCCCGGACATAGGCGGAGACCTTCAGTGCATGATCCCGTACAATCCGGACGGCCTCATCCAGCCCGACACCACGCTCTTCTGGAACCACCACGTCGCGCCAGATGCTGATCCCCCCAATACCGGCCCGTGAATACTGCTCGCAGCACTCCGCCAAATTCCACGGCTTGTTCGTGATCGTGTGGATCGCACAATGAGAAAGGTCGCTCGACATCGATTGGATCACCCAGCCATTCTAGAGTGGAGGAACATCAATCCATCTCCGCTGCCGCCACGATTCAATACCCAGTTCGGCGAGCTGGACACCTTTCGCTCCCTCGCGGAGAGTCCATCGGAACGGCTCGTCGAGTGCCACGTGGCGGAGGAACAACTCCCATTGGATCTTGAAGGCGTTCTCGTATTCGATTCTGTTTGGCACGAGCTGCCAGTTATCGAAATAGTTGATCGGCTGAACGATGTCCGGATTCCAAACCGGCCTGGGCGTGTCGGCCGCGCTTTGGATGTAGACTTCGCGTAATCCGGCAACCGCCGAGCCATGCGTGCCATGCACTTCGACCGTGAGCAGATCGTCGCGCCGAACCCGCACGCACCAGGAACTATTGAATTGGCAGACCGTGCCATCTTCCAGAACAAAGATTGCATAAGCCGAGTCCTCGGCCGTGTTTTTGTAGATCGTTCCCTCCTCGTCCCGCCGTTCGGGAATATCAGTACTCCCATAGGCTACGAGCGATTGGATGGGGCCGAATAGGTTGCTGATCACATACTGCCAGTGGCAGAACATATCGATCATGATCCCGCCGCCATCCTCGGCGCGGTAATTCCACGATGGCCGTTGGGCTGGCCGCGCCGGATCGAGCCCCGAAAAAACCCAATAACCGAACTCGCCGTGGACATTGAGCAGATCACCGAAGAATCCACCCTCTTTCAAATCGGCAATTTTTCGGAATCCAGGGAGCCAGAGCTTATCCTGCACCACACCGTTTTTAACCTGGGCCTCCTCGGCGATTTTGGCGAGATGAATTGCCTCGGCCGACGTGGTGGCAGTCGGTTTCTCGCAGTAGATATGTTTCCCGGCAGCAACAGCCATTTCAACAAACCGAACCCGCTGCAAGGTGCTCGAGGCATCAAAAAAGATTTCATAATCGCCGAACTTGCCATCCAGCGCGCCCTGAATGTCGGTCGTGTACGGATATGGTTTTCCAATCGCAGCCGGGCCGTGTGCCGCCGCCAGGGCTTCCAGCTTTTGCTCATTGCGGCCCGTCAGAATGGGATCGGGCATCAAAGCCAGATCCGAGCGGACCTGGATACCACCTTGCCGGATGATGGCATTGATTGAACGGACCAGATGCTGGTTCGTACCCATCCGGCCCGTCACACCATTCAATATGATTCCTATTCGGCGGGTCTCCATCGTGATTATTTCCTTTATCGATTACGATCCCACTGGATCCCCTGAGTGCCGTAAGTCAATAAAAGCTTGCCGGAAAGTCGCTTTTCGCTCCGCGAAAAGACGCGCTTTCGCGGAGCGCAAGCCGACATTGATTATCTTACAGATACTTACTTGATCCGCTCCCGCTGTTCCTCGGTCAACTCAAGGATCGTCAGTGCCTCCCCTTGCCCTTTGTGTGCGACATCAATTGTGACGATTTCACCCACTTGGAGGCTCCGGAGAAACTTCGCGACAGGCTCGCCATTTTCTCTGCGGCCCTCGATCAGCACGGTCTTGCCAAGAAGGCTCTTGGGCTTGTCCGCTTTGCTATGTTCCCATTCTTCATCGATATGCAACACAGTCAGTGTAATCATGCCGGAATCCAATTTCTTTTCGACTTTACCTCGAATCATCCCGGCGAAGCCCGACGCCATGTCAGGCAGTCGTGGCAACTTCCTATCGGCATGTTCTGCCGCGTGATGACCATGCTCGGGATCGCGGGCTTTTTCCTCTTCATGCGCAGGACTCTCTTGCTCCTGCATTTCAGCGTGAAACGATACCTTCAGATACGAATCGAAAACTCGAACCGATTTCCAACTCTCGCTGAATTCCCGCATGAACTTAAGATGTTTTTCAGCCGTCATATATCGATCATGGGACGCCTTGTCCTTGAAGACCAAATGCAAGGCGATATCGAAACCCTGGTCATTCACATCCCGCTGAAGTTCTTCCGCCAGGATCCCCGCATCGAACCAGATTACCCCAGGGTGGTCCGCAAGATATTTCTTGCAACCCTCCAATAACTTTTCCTTGGATTCATCTGAATTGTCTTTAAGCGTGAAATAAACGTCGTGGGCGAGCATGGATTCAGCGGCCCGGACATGGCCGGTTCCTAGAACGATCAAGAGCCCAATCAAGGTGCAAATGGTTACAGGAAAACGCATGGCAATCTCCTCCATTGTTCGATGTCTTCATGGGATGAAATATACGCATGCCATATTATGGAGCTTGTGCAGGGAACGAGCAAGCCACCCAATCACCAACCCACTTTTCTTCTCCTGTTGGTGGATATGGAACATTGAATCCCCAACGCGGCAGAGCTGCAACCAAAAAGGAACCTAAGGACCTGAATGATGCGCGCGCCGTACAGGCATGGTATAGAAAAAAATAACGAAACCGATGGCCTTAATCAGAAAGACCGAAGATCATGAACCAAAGATCAAAATCCCGTTGATGGCAGTATGGATTCAAGAAACTACGAAACACGCGAAAGAAGCGAAAATGAAAGAAGTAGAGTTTGTCCTTAAGGTCGTGGTCGGGAGACCACGACACACAAGTGCGCTGGGTAGTGTTGTTTCATCTTCTTTCATCCAACGGACTCTCCCGCCAGCCAAGTGCGGGAACCAGGATTAATGTACAGAAATACACAACCATGACCGCGATTGCCATCGCGCGGAGGACCAGGGCGCCACTGACGAGTTCCATCGTCGAATAGATCAAGAAGACGCCAGCATCCGTGATGGCGGCCGCGGTGATCGCCCGGCCAGTTGTCGACCAGATCCGAGCCGAACAACCGGCTGGGAGTGTGCGGGCCTTCCCGATCCGTTCGGATCGGGCACGGTAGAAGAGGTGAAGCGCGTAGTCGGTACCGATGCAAATAATAAAGACCAGCGGGAAGAGAAGAAAAAGTGAAAGATAGATGCCGACCAATCGCAGGCTGGCGAACCACCAGATGGAACTCCCGCCCATCAACAGAACCAGGACCAGGACGGCTCGAACATCGCGCAGGACCAAGGCCGTCAACAGGACCACCAGGATTTGCGAGAC
>JAFGFZ010000307.1 GCA_016930815.1 Pirellulales bacterium
CGCCCCAACAATACAATTGGTTCCTGTCATGATCCTTTTCAGACGGCTCACAACATAACCCAAACCATGTCAGGAATCAAGAATTTTCGTAATTTATTACTAACAGTACGGCGGTCCGCCAAGATTCGGAATTCCAACCCCTTGACGCGGCCGATGGCCGCGACGGCGGGTCTCCCAGATACACCGCCAGGTCTTTCTGCTTGTCGATAAAAAGAAGTGGTTCGCGACGAAGGCAGACCAGAAGAAGCATGGCGGCTCAATGAAATCCACGACCTCAAGAAACGAGCGCGGAAAACAGACGCGTCGTAACCCGTTACCCTATCGCTAGTTGACAACATAAAAGCCACCGTGGCAAGCGTTGGCAGGAGTGAATCGAAAAAGAGGCGCCGCCCGGATTCGAACCGGGGATGGCGGATTTGCAATCCGCTGCCTTAGCCACTTGGCTACGGCGCCTAACGTCTTATATCGTAGAGACTTATAATCTTATGATTTTTCTTATCTCCAGACGCCCGATACCCGAACACGACTCCCATACACAAGATTGCCATGCGAGGGACGTCTCTCAACGATAATCGAAAAACTCCCATGACACGTTACCTTGGTATGATCGAAGGTATCTCATGAGCAATTCTACCAAAGCCGCAAAGCCTGTAAAGCCGAATCCAGACTTCCCACTTTTCCCGCATGACAACGGCCGGAGAAAGGTTTCAGTTCGCTGATATCGGCCTAGACTTATTGGACAACTACCAAAAGAGGCGATCATTGCGGCTGATGACGACGGTTGGGCGGCCGGTCGAATACCAGGCATAAGGCCGTAGAGAATTCGATTGCCAGGCAGGGCCGTACATCGACAGGATCGGTGTCGGTGATGCGACGGGCCGGCTGTTTGAAAAGCCATACCACTTCATTGCAGCGATTCGGTACCTCCTCTGCTGCCCCGCAAATTCGGCGTTCCGCCGCACAGCATTTTTGGGATCATCGTAGCGTTCAAGGGCCTGACGGTAATACCACATCTCGATGGTTTGCGGCTCCTCCTGATCCTGGGTGTTGACCGGCTGACCCGCAGGTGCTGTCTGGATCCATGTCGTCACGAATACCACGGTAACTACGATGACAACAAGCAGCATGCGCATATTGAATGCCTCCTCGTTATGAATGCATGCCGGGCCGATCGGTGGCCGAGCACGCCAGGGTCTCCGCGGAGTGTGCGAAAACTATTGTCGTCGTCGACCATTCTTCCATGGAAAGATGAGAACCATTGGCCTAATGAGAATAATCGGGCAATTCGATACGGCCGATGGCAAAGAATTCGGATTACGGAGAATCGGGGAGCTGGTTTTTTTCTAGGCGCTGCGAACCGATCCCGTGAATTCCCTTTTGTAGAAATTTTGCAAAGCGGCTGTATTGGCATCGCGAAGCACCAGAACGCAAATGCGATCGCCCGAATGCCAGGCGGCAATGAGTCGTCCCTGGGTGATCGCGGGACGGATTGGCGGCGTTGCCGGGAGGCCTGTGACATCGGCGCGGAAAACAAACAAGATCCCCTTCTGGATTCCAAACCGCGACGGAGATCCCAGAAGATCGTAGGCAATCACATCTCCCATGCCCGGACTGGGTTCTCGAAGCCGGCACCATTGCCAAGGGCGTGCACGCATTCCCAGCGGGAATTCCAATGTGGCTGGCGGATTCGTGCTAATGTCTTGCCAGACGATGTGCTCCAGCGCCTCAGTCCACCCGATCGCTTCCTGCTTGACTTGCGCGATGGACCATACCTGGCTAGCCATCATCTGGAGGATCAAGATGGTTCCGGCAATGATCAAACAGGCTGCGGTTGCCAAACCGATGGCAATTGGGATGGGACGCCACCGCCGCTGGTCAGAATGAGAATTTCTCGTGTCTGGTAGATCTGTTTCTATTGGAAGGGAAGAAGAAACTGGATTCGATGAGCCATCTTGATCCACTATCTGCAGCAAGCGAGTTTCCAGCCCGCTCGGAACTGGAACGCGGTCCAACGCGGCTCGGACCGATCGGTCATATTCCTCCACGCGCTGCTGATGATTGGCCAAACAAGCATCCTCGGCCATCATCCGAACCACGTCGGCCATCTCCGGGGATGCAAGATCATCACTCCCGGACCGGCAGGCCTCGATCTTCTCTAAAATGTGACGTTCCCAAGTCATGGCATTGGATAGCGAGCTAGTGTCAACCTATGGATCAATTCCCAGTCTCGCCGTTTCCTCCTCTTCATGGCTTAGCCAGTTCACAACGGTCTCATAGCATAACAACAAGGATCCATGATAAATCAATATCAATTAGCCGGGGACCTTTGCTGGGCGTGTCATCGACTGACGAAGGCGCTGCTTGGCTCGAGCCAGGCGACTCATGACAGTCCCAATCGGCATCTCCAGTTCGTTCGCAATTTCTTGATAGGATAGGAACTCGAAATAGTGCATCAGAACAACCAGGCGGAAGGCGTCTGGTAAGTCATCCAGGGCTGCTCGGAGCTGGTCCATATCGAATGTAGCATCCGGGACCTCACTCGCCAGTTCGTCCAGCACATAGTCGGTCGTTTCATTGAGGCGCCGTCTCCGCTGGAGTGCTTGTAAAAAGCAATTGCGAGTAATTTTCAGTAACCATGATCTGGCCTTGGACGTGTCCCGGAGTTGATCCAACCGGCGGTGGGCTGACAGGAAGACTTCCTGTGTTAAATCTTCCGCGTCGGCCTCCAGACCGGACAGGTGGAATGCAAAACGATACACGTCCGCATGATAGTCGGCGATTAATGTCTCGATCGCAATGCGGCCTGTGTTGCGTCCCATGATCCGCCTGTGAGCCTAATGGTTACGATAGTTTTTCCTGGCCCATTATTCCCGCAAAAGAGAAGTCCTAAAAAACCAAGGCGGTGAGAATCCCGGATCTCCGGATGGATAGCTGGCACCTCTTCGCCAGACCGGCTTTTCAACCGCCTCTGACAGGTCATTCCGATTCTAACGGCGATTCTTTGCCGTCTTCCCTCTTTTTTTTGGGTTTTACTTCTAGCAGCCGCCCCAAGTCATTGCTATCATCATACCCAATTGAGGCGATGCGGTCTTGGCCCAGTGTGTTAAGGAACAGTGGCGCAAGGATTTATGCCATTTTGCCTAGCTTGTGCAGCCAGCCATTCCGGGAGGTCCTGTCTGGTAACAAGGGAGTTCCATCAAGGTTTTTTTGATTTCCGGGAATATCCGCATCCTGAAAGGAATCATTTGTAATGAGATCCCGCATCCACGTTGGAATGCGGGATGGTTTGTTTCCTGCAGAAAATTATGTAAGGGAGATCTGCGATGAAAAAGTTGGGCTTTTTGCTTCTGTTACTGAGTGTATCGATGTTTTCGCTGGGTTGCACTCCAGCCGAAGATACTCCGGATACGACACCGGCGGCAGGATCAGGAACAGGAACAGAAGATGAAGGTGGCACCGCGGGTACAGGCGGCACCGAGGATATGGGCGGTACTGAAGGCGAAGGGACAGCCGAATAACCTCCCTGGCTGCTAGGCTAATTTGCCAGCAAATCACAGCGAATTCAAACGGATTGAATCGAGGAGTGTCCTTGGTGGGACACTCCTCTTGTTCTTTTAAAATGAGTTATTCCCGTTTGGGTTTTGGAATTTTTGCGTCTCCTTTCACGCGGCGATGCCGCCTGCCATAGCGGGAAAATGCCCTTTCCCGCTCGAGAACTTCCTCCATGGTCTGGCCGATCGATTCCCGGATCGTGTCAATCCGATCACGGATTGCGGCCGCGCGTTCGAATTCGAGCGCGTCGGCTGCGGCGAACATTTCGGTTTCGAGTTCGTTCAGATATTCTTCGGTGATGTATTGGGCCTCGTCCGTTCGTCCGACTGCGGCGTTGGCTTGTTGGTGGGCATGGGCCTCGGCCTCGATTCCATCATGGATCGCCTTCTGGATCGATTCCGGCGTGATGCCGTGTTCGAGGTTATACGCCTGCTGGAGTTTTCGGCGCCGGTTGGTTTCATCGATGGCCCGTTGCATGGAATGCGTCACGCGATCCGCGTAGAGAATGACCTTCGCATGCGCATGACGGGCCGATCGGCCGATGGTTTGCACGAGGGATGTCTCGCTTCGCAAGAAACCCTCTTTATCGGCATCCAGGATCGCGACGAGTGACACTTCGGGCAGGTCGAGCCCCTCTCGAAGCAGGTTGATGCCAACGAGTGTTTCAAACCGTCCTTGGCGGAGGTCGCGGAGAATTTCAACCCGTTCGAAGGCATCCAGTTCGCTATGAAGCCATTTGCACCGGACGCCATGTTCCGAAAAATACGTCGCCAGATCCTCTGAAAGCTTCTTGGTCAGCGTGGTGACAAGGACCCGTTCGCCGGCCGCCGTTCGTTCCCGGATCTGGCCCAGCAAGTGCGTAACCTGGCCGGTGGCCGGCGCGACTTCGATTTCCGGGTCCAGCAAACCGGTTGGCCGGACTATCTGCTCAACCACTTCGCCTGCCGTTTGCTCCAGTTCGTATGGCCCCGGCGTTGCGGAGAGGAAAATGACTTGGTGGATCCGATCCTGCCACTCCTGAAACTTGAGGGGCCGGTTATCGAGCGCGCTGGGAAGTCGGAAACCATGCTCGACGAGTGTCGTCTTGCGGTTTCGATCCCCGAGATACATCGCACCGACCTGGGGGATGGTCACGTGGGATTCATCGACAAATAGTAGAAAGTTCTTGGGGAAAAAGTCGAAGAGGGTGAAGGGTGGTTCGCCTTCAGCCCGTCCCGAGAGGTGTCGGCTGTAATTCTCGATCCCCGGGCAGTAGCCGACTTCCAACATCATTTCCAGGTCGTAGCGGGTCCGCGCGGAGAGCCTCTGGGCTTCGAGCATCTTACCCGCTTTTCGCAGTTCCTCAAGACGAACGGATAGCTCGCTTCGAATCGCATCGACCGCCTGTTCAATCCGTTCTTCCGGCAGGACAAAATGTTTTGCGGGGTAGATAAAGAGCTGTTCTTTTTCGGAAAGGATTTCGCCGCTGATTGGATTGATCATTGCCAATCGTTCGATCGCATCACCCCAAAACTCGATCCGATAACCAAATTCCTCATAGGCCGGCCAGATTTCAACCGAGTCGCCTCGGACTCGAAATTTACCCCGCATGGGATCCGTATCATTCCGCTCGTATTGGATGTCAATTAATTTTGCAAGCATCTCATCGCGGTCGATCCGATGATCCATGGTGAGTTGCACCATCATCTCGCGATAATCGTCGGGGGATCCGAGCCCGTAGATGCACGAGACGCTGGCGATAATAATGACATCTTTTCGGCTCACCAGCGCGCTGGTTGCTGCGAGCCGCATCCGGTCGATCTCTTCGTTGATGGATGCGTCCTTTTCGATGTAAATATCCCGCTGCGGTATGTATGCTTCCGGTTGATAGTAATCGTAATAGCTGACGAAATAGTGGACCGCGTTCGAGGGGAAGAAACCCCGCAGTTCCGAATAGAGCTGCGCGGCGAGTGTCTTATTGTGGGAGAGGACCAAGGTTGGTCTCTGTGCGGCTTGAATCACGTTGGCCATGGTGAACGTCTTACCCGATCCTGTCACACCCATCAAAAGTTGCGCCTTCCGGCCCGCTTCCAAGCCTTCGGTCAATGCTCGGATTGCTTCGGGCTGGTCGCCGCGAGGTTCGAACGGGCTGTGAAGCTGGAAGGTCATAGCAATCGAAAGATGTTTGTAGGACCGGATTTCACTCCGGCAAGGCCATCAAGTACGGTTCGATCTGTTCGAGTGTCCGGGGCCCAATTCCCTCCACCCGTAACAGATCGGCAGGATTTCGAAAAGGTCCTGCCGTACGGCGTTGTTCGACAATTCGTTTGGCAAGTACTTCACCCACGTTGGGCAATTGGGTCAACTCGGGCCAATCGGCTTCATTGATATCAACAAGGAAATGCGGATCGAGGGGTTCGGCATGGTCGATCTCGATCCGTTCTCCACGATGCCCCCCATGCAGATACCAGTAGGCGGCCATCGCGGCCAGCGCGATAGCGCAAGCGACTGCCACGACGATCTGATCCGTACGCTTGAGGGCTGCCTTGAAAATTGGATCATCGGCTTGTGTGGGACGTGGCGCCATGAATCTCAGGATGATGGGAGGCTCAACAAAATGCCGAATCCGTGTATTATGAAACAAGCTGACGGGATTCGCTATCCATCCTTGGAACTCGTAGGAATCGTATTACCATGCCAAAAGATTTTCATCAACATGCCTGGGACGCACCCATGGAAGCGAACTGCCGGCAGATCGTCCAGCTGGCATTGTTCGAGGATCTTTCGGGCCAGCAGGACTGGACCACCGTGGCTCTGGTCCCGAAAGATGCCCGCGCGTCGGCACGGATTGTGGCGCGTGAACCCGGGATCGTCTCCGGCCTTCGAACGGCTCCGATTATTTTCGAAGTCATGGATGCCCCTCTAGAATGGGTGCCTGCCGTAAAGGATGGCGATTGGGTCGAAAGCGGTTCTATTCTTGCCAAGATGGATGGATCTGCCCGTGCGATCCTCACGTCGGAGCGGCTCTTGTTGAACTTCCTTGGCCGATTATCAGGCATCGCCACGCGAACGGCGGCTTTTGTTCGGGCTGTCCAGGGCACTTCCGCAAAGATTTACGATACCCGAAAAACAACACCTGGATGGCGCCTACTCGAAAAGTATGCCGTCCGTTGTGGGGGAGGAAAAAATCACCGTTCGGGATTGTATGACGCGATTTTAATTAAGGACAACCATTTAGCTTTCCTGCGGGATGATTCGGTTACTCCGATTGATTTTTCAATGAGTCCTGTGCTGGCTATCCAATCCGCGCATCGGTTTCTGGCGGCTCTTGCTAGCAATTCGATAAAAAGTGAATGGATGTTTGAAATCGAGGTCGACACATTGTCGCAGTTCGAGGCGGTTTTGCCAGAACGGCCGGATATTATCTTGCTTGACAATATGAATGATGCGTCTTTACGCAAGGCTGTTGCGCTACGCGATCAACGGGCTCCCGATACTCAACTGGAAGCATCCGGTGGCGTGACACTAGAAACGGTTGGCCGCATTGCATCCGCGGGAGTTGACCGTATTAGTGTCGGTGCCATCACGCATTCAGCCGCGAACATGGATCTAAGTCTCGAATGGATTGCACAAGACGATTGTTCAAACAATCGCTCGAAACATGCGGTGTAATGCGTGTTTTGCACGGTCTTTCATAGAATGCGTGCTCTCGTTTCTGTGTTGTTTTCCAAGCACATGTTTCCACGAAGCAACGTGTCGATGGATTCCACCATATCCGATTCGGCCAATCGAAAGAATCGGACTGGCCCCCCGAGAGAATTTTCACGAAGAAATTGTGGCGACAATTGACTGGTCAACTCTCCAACGTAGATTTCGAGGGAGTCGGTTCCTTGGGGAGGGGTACCGATTTCTTGACGCGGCGGGTCAAGCTGGGAGCTAGAGGGGACCCCGCCGCGTCTTTTTTTCCGGTGCCTTTCTTATCATGCTCCATCCTCTGAACCGGAATGCACATCGAAAAGACGCCAATCGAGCGTTGGATCGGATATCGATTTCGGCATGTGTTGCCCTCGTATGGTTTGCCCATTTGGCGGCACCGGCAGGATTGGCTAAGTCTGTCATATCCCAAACACGCCCCCACGATCCTGCTAGCAACCCCCCACATTCGACCACCCATTTCGAGCCTGGTCGAAAAAATTTTTTCCAGGTTTTTTTGTTTCGACCGCGTCCAAGGGCCACTCATAATTTACATAAGTTGTTTACTAGAAAGATTATATGCAATATATGGCTTGCCAGCCACAACGAAAAAAATATGGCGAATCAATCCAAAAAGTTTGTTGACAGATCAACAGAACCTGATTATTCTAATCCTTGTAGTCGGAAATCTTTTCCGGCTCGAAATAGTTTCTCAACCCAGACAATCAATATTTTTCTCATTTTCGGAGCGGAACTCATGAATGTCAGATCGGCGGAAGCGA
>JAFGFZ010000308.1 GCA_016930815.1 Pirellulales bacterium
ACAACTTCCGGACCATTCGTCCGCCGGACGATCCGGCGGCTCCAATGCATGGGAATCGGTACCACCACGTCCAATTCCTGATCCGCCAGCTGGGATCCCAACCAACGGCCTGCCAACCGGGCTAAAGTCATGGCAACGAACTCACCCTGGACCCGTTTCGTTTCGAGGATAAGCTGGCGCAGAAGACCCTCGTAGGGACCAATGGCAACCACCGTATCGAAGTGCCATTGGCGCCCTTGGCACGATGGGCAGTGTTCCGTCTGAGTCACCGGAAGTCGGTCTCCACACCGCTGGCACGTCGGCCCGTCAAATCGTGGAAGTTTCTCCAAGCAGGCTGGGCACAGGAAAACATCATCCTTCACGTCGCTCATGGCAGTCTTGCAGGCAACGCAATTGGGCGGAAGACCAATATCCAACACGGCCCGTAAAACCGATCGTGTCCGGTATCGAATCGCGCGGCATTGGTTTATCAATGGATGTGGCACAATGCCCGATTATAGAAAAAAGATCCATACCAGCCATCATGCCGGCTTTCTATTGACCCAGTTTGGTAGATTTCAGTATTCTCGCATGCAGCTTCCCCATCAGAGATGGCATATTCCGTGCCGTGGGATCCAATATGACCGACCACGTACTCAACTGCTTCCCTCTCCTCGATGTCTCCGGCCTGTATTGTTATCTTCAAACAGGAAATTGATTCACCAACCGAATCCGACTCGGCCTTGGCGTTCCAAGCGAAAAAAATCCGTCAAGGCATGAAAACAGACGCTCAAAAACGCGCGCCAAATAGCCTCTTGAAAGTCTGGTCCCCATGCTACCGATCCTAGACCGCTATGTGATGGTTCACTACTTGCAGTCGTTCATCGTCTGTTTTGTCAGCCTGGCCGGTCTTTACATTGTGATTGATGCCCTGACCCATCTGGACCAATTTATGGCCCATGCCGGCGAACAAGGCGGTCTGCTGGCCGTATTGAGCAAGTACTATGGCTATCGATCCGTTGCCTTCTTTGATCGGATGAGTGCCATTTTTGCACTCGCGGCGGCGATCTTCACCGTCCTTTGGTTGCAGCGGCATAACGAACTGACAGCCATTCTCGCGGCCGGTATCCCCAAGCTCCGTATTCTGAAGCCGATCCTGATCGCATCGCTGGTCGTGGCCATCCTGGCAGCCATCAATCGCGAGTCCATCCTGCCCCGTTTACGCGGTGAACTTCTGCGGGGTGTCAACGACCTGAGTGATTCCAACCAGCATGCGTTGTACCCCTGTATTGATGCTCAAACAGGTATCCTGCTGGGTGGGGAAGGGACCTTTGTGGCTAAAAGAGCCATCGACCGGCCACGGTTTGTCCTTCCTCCCAATCTGGCGGAACGGGGCACGCAAATTGTTGCCGATCAGGCGATTTACCAGCCATCCAAGGCCGGCCGACCAGCCGGGTATCTCTTAATCGGTGTCTCAGAACCCAATGGGCTCACTGCCCTGCCATCCATCCACCATCGTGACCAACCCATTGTGTTGACTCCCCACGATACACCTTGGCTGAAAGAGGGACAGGCATTCGTCGCCAGTGGCGTGTCGTACGAGCATCTGGCCGCGGGTGGCACATGGCAAGATTATGCATCGATCACCGAATTGATCCGCCATGCACGGAGCCCGAGTATCGATGTTGCGGCCGATGTTCTCATCGCAGTGCATGCCCGCTTTCTGCGGCCTTTCTTGGATATGACACTGCTCTTTGTCGGACTGCCCATCGTGCTGGCGCGCGGGGGACGGAATGTCTATCTTTCCGTTGGACTCTGCCTCGGTGTCATTGCAGCCTTCCTGGGCATCATGGTCGTCTGCCAGTTTCTGGGGGCAAGCCATTGGACCAGTCCTGCACTGGCAGCATGGTTGCCATTAATCCTCTTTGGACCAGCCGCCGTCGCGCTGCGGGGATCCTTGATATCCTAAAGATACGTCTGCCCCCATCCGGTGCCCCCGTTGTTTTACACAAGTCAATCGAAGCCTCAGCCCCAACGGGGCGGCCCTATTCCAGCCCAGGGTGCAGAGACGGGAGGGGGTACCGACCGTCTCGTAACCCTGGGATAGGTAAGGCAATATTCCGTAAAACCCCAACGGGGTGGCCCTAAACGGACATTACTTTAGGGCCACCCCTTTGGGGTTTTTAAATGGGAATGGAATGGCGACCCAGGGTTACGTGGCATTCGCAGAGCTCATACCACTCCACCCTGGGCTGATTTATGGCCGCCCCGTTGGGGCTTTTTGGAGGGGGATGTTCGATCGTTCCCCAGGGTTACGATAGCAGCGCCCCATTGGGGCTGTGGATTGGACTTGTGTAAAACAACGAGATCCGGTGCACCCCGTCATGGGCTTTCAGTCCTGGGTTACTCCTCTTCGCGAACAGGCCGCTTGACTTCCTCCGCGCGATGCGAAGGCCGGAGCGTCAGGAGAAGACCAAGTATCAGGCAGAGCAGGACAAGCCCCCACGAGAAAGCGTGCTTTTTCTCATCGCCGCCACCACCGCCTCCGGCACTGTCGGCACCCAAAGTGGCCTGGATATCCACCAGCAAGACCGCCATTGAAACGATCCAAGGTAAAAAAGCACGCCAAGTGTTCCGGAAACGTTGTCTCATGGTAGGATTCCCATGTCAGTGGGGACGCGGCTAACCGCCATTCATTGTATCTAGCAATCCGGCTCAGATACAAGCATCCCGCCTCGAGCTTTTGCCGAGCGCTCGGACAACCCGCGTCAAACGCGGCCGATCTCCTGCTCAATGAGGACCAGAAGCGCGTTGGGATCATAGGGTTTCCGGACATAGTACCGGCATCCGGCGCCCCAGCTGCGCCGGATAATATCCGCACCCTCCATGCCGCTGACAATAATGATCGGTGTCCCGCAGGTCGGTGGAGATCCATCAATTTCCGTACAGATATCGAATCCATCGGCATCTGGCAAACGCAGGTCGAGGATCACCAGATCGGGCCGGTGCTGGCGTGCCATCGCCAGACCCGAATGCCCGCGATGGGCCTGCAACGTCCGGTAGCCCAACCGGGTTAACCGCGTTGCAAGGACCTCCGTCTGCTCCTTGTCGTCATCCACAATCAAGATCGATCGCTGGGGCCTGCCGGTCTGTACCGCAAGGGGTTCTTCAAGAAGCTGACTCGACATGGCATCGTATTCCAGAATGCTATCGTGAACATGCACACGCCGCTGCCGCAGTAGCTGGACTCCACCGCGCGAAAAACTCTAGGTTGCCTCAAGACATCTGTCAAATACCCGCTCGCAACAATGTTGTCAAAAGACAACACGGACGGCCGAACACCAGGCAACAGTCCAAACATGCAGATGATACCGATTATTCAGCACCGTAGCGAGACCGTATTCCCAGGGAATTGGGAGAGTCGAGTTATGAATCATGTTGTTCGAGCATTTCCGCATCCGTTAAATCTCTTGGACGGCCGGAGGCTCGTTTATTGGCAAGAAGATGCTCGCGTCCGATCACGGGTACGGTCAGTCCGTCGATTTCTACTGAAATGCGATCTTTCCACGCTTGATGAAAATCCACGCCTGAAATGGAAGTGAGAATATCTATCCGGCGGGGAGCAATTCCGATCTGATAGACAATATCCGGCGTCGAGAAGTCATCCACCGTGATTTTTGATGTTGGAGCACCAAACGCCGCAAGCGCTTGCCACACACGTAGGGCATTCTCTTTGGTAGGGCGAATCCACAAATCCATATCACCCGTGGCACGCGGAAAACCGTGCGCTGCCAACGCATAAGCACCGACTACCAAATAATCAGCTCTTGCCGCGGACAACGCTGACAGCATGTCTCTGAAATCGGGATTCAGCAATGGCCGGCTCCTTAAAGGTCCAAGCATCGAGTGTCAGTTGCCAGACGATCCGCAGACGATCCGCTTCCGTTACTTCAACAAGAAACGTATCCGCCTCTTGCAACTGCAAGGTAGATTTCGTCACATGAATGCGATCCAACGAATGCATTTCTGACATCGTATTTCCTTAAATCAGGCCGACAACAGAATGCTTAATAGTCGGGGCGTATTATCAAGATTGAACCGCCGAACCATTCTCTGATTCTAAGCCTCATATTATGAATAAACAAGTGACCATAGGTTGTGCAAGGATTCCCAGATTCTGATCGGGGCAGCAATCATTCAAGATAGAAGAAGCTGATGCGTAATTTCAAACACAGTTCATACCGACCGAGCCACTTCCTCGGCGACTTCGAGGGTCGTGTTGTTGAGGCCGACATCGTAGGTGCCGACTTGGCGGCCGGCGATCACATTCGCCACGGCCCCTTCGAGCCGCCGGGCCAAATCCTTTTCACCGAGCCAGTCGAACATCAGCCGGACCGTCAAGAGCATGGCCATCGGATTGACCTTGTACTGCCCCGCATATTTCGGGGCCGAGCCGTGGGTCGGTTCGAAAACAGCGTAGTGATCGCCGAGATTGGCGGACGATGCGAAGCCGAGCCCTCCGACCAGGCCGGCGCAGAGATCGGACACAATATCGCCAAACATGTTTTCGGCGACAAGGACGTCGTAATCCTGCGGGTTTTTGATCAGCCACATGCAGATCGCATCGATATTTGCCTCCCGGAGCGGGATCGGATATTCCTTCGCCACCTCCCGGGCAACACGTGTCATCAGACCACCCGTTTCGCGGAGGACGTTCGGTTTCTCGACCAGCGTGACGCTTCTCCGGCCGTGCTTCTTGGCATATTCAAATGCCTGGCGAACAATATTCTCGCACCCTTGCCGGCTCATGATCCGGGTCGATACGGCAATGTTCTCCAACCCTTTCTCTTTCCACTGGGCCATCTTGGGGTGATCACACATCGCCATAAATACTTTTTCGGGGAGTGGGAACCATTCGACACCGCCATACATACCCTCGGTATTCTCACGAAAGACAACCAGGTCGATATCATCGCGGTGGTTGAGCGGATTACCGGGATATGCTTTGCACGGGCGGAGATTCGTGTGGAGATTGAACAATTGGCGGAGCTTAACAATCGGGCTGAAATAGACATAGGCCTGATCGGCCAACGACGGATCGAGTTCGGCAGCCGCCTCGTCGCGCGGCTTGCTCGTGACCGCGCCAAAGAGCGCGCAATCCGTATTTCTTAGAATGTCGACCGTTCGATTCGGCAGCGGATTGCCCTCGTGGCACCAGAATTCCCAACCAATGTCCCCGAAAATATACTCGGCATCGAACGGCATCGCATCGAGGACAATCCGGGCCGCCTCCATGACATCCTTGCCGACACCATCTCCTGGAAGCCACGCGATTTTGTATTGGGGCATCGGATTCCTTTCTTATTCATTCATTGATTTGCCAGGGCAACGCGAGCTATCGCTTCAGCCCCCCCGGCGACGATCAGTTCCTGGGCAACTGCGGATAGCGGTGGGAATGTGAACAAATTATCACCTAGTCGGACAGTCGATGCCTGGAAGTCGATTTCGATATTTGGCCCAACGATCGTTTTCTCCTTGCGTCCCGAATACCTCGCGGCCAAGTAATCCACAAGTCCCGGACACTCAAGACACAGGAATCCGTTATTGAAGGCGTTTCGGCGATACGTTTCGCTAAAACTGGCAGCAAGGATGCACGGAACACCCTGATATTTCAAGGCAGTCGCGGCCTGCTCGCGGCTGGAACCAGTACCAAAGTTCCGGCCACTGATCAAAATATCGCCATGACAATAGATGGCATGAAACTGAGTATCGTAATTCTCAAATGTGACTCCCTTCATCTGATCCGGCGTTATATTGTCCTGGTAGGTCCACTTCCCGGCATAGATGCCATCCGTGTTCATGTTATCTTTGGGAAGATACAAGAGGCGGCCAGCGATCTTTGCTGGAAAGCCATCAATGAGACCGATCGATCCATCATACAAGTCCAGTTCGAGGACCTCTTTTTCCTTTTCATCGACTTGATTGATCCGCACCGACTTGCCATGCAAGATCCGCATACGCTCATATGGCATCGGCGCACAAATAAAACCGGCCACGGCCGATGCCGCAACGACCGCGGGAGATCCGAGGTAGACTTGCGATTCCCGGCTGCCCATGCGACCCTTGAAATTGCGGTTCGTCGCGCTGATGGCGGTTTCGCCATCCTCCGTCGTTCCGCGGCCGAGTCCAATGCATGGGCCACACCCCGTGGGAAGTGGAATGGCCCCCGCATCCACGAGATCGGCCCAAAGTCCAGTTTCTTCAGCAATTTTCTGGATTCGCGCGCTCGCGGCGGCAATGTAGAACTTCACGCCGGCGGCAACTTTTTTCCCTTTCACAACCTGAGCTGCGGCAGCCAGATCTTCAAGCCGGGCGTTCGTGCAGGAAAGGAGGTAGGCTTTCTGAATTGCCACCCGCTCCGATTCGATATCGGGCAGCGATGTGATCGTCTTGACTTCGTTCGGGCCGGCAACATGCGGGATGACGGTGCTCAAATCAAGCCATAAATCGATCGCATAGGAAGCATCCGGATCGGGATGAAGCCGCGTGTCCCACCAGCGTTCGATATCCCGGGTCGTGTATCCGCCCAGACTCCCCGCGCGCCGTTCGCCCGGCCGATTCTCCAACTCCTGGAATGCCGCTGCCTGGGAAATGAGGTAATCTCGCAGCACCTCATCGAATGGAAAGAGACCCGCCAGAGCACCCCATTCGGTTGTCATATTCGCAATCGTTAGCCGCTGATCAATGGATAAAGTCGCCACCCCATCCCCAGCGAACTCAACCGCGTGGTTCAGGACCTCATCCTGGTTGAACAACCCACAGAGTGCGATGATCACGTCCTTCCCAGCCACGCCCGGTTGTAATTGGCCCGTTAGCGTGCAACGGGCGACTTTGGGAACTTGCCACCATGTTGTCCCGGTCGCCCACAGGCAGGCGGCATCGGTCCGGACGACGGGTGTCCCGAGCGCGGCCAAGCCACCGTACATATTCGAGTGTGAATCGCTGCCGACGACCATGCTTCCTGGGGTGACATAGCCCTCTTCAATCATCATCTGATGGCTGATTCCAGATCCAGCCGGATAGAAATCAATCGCGTACTCGCCGGCGAAGCGTTCGATCCTGGCGTACTTCTCGAGATTGGCCGGTTCATTGTTCTGGATATCATGGTCGATTGCAAATACCGGCTGGCGCGGATCGGCAATCCTGGGTAGGATCCCCGTGCCATCGAAGATACCGAGAAATTTCGGGATCACGGCTCCGGTATTGTCATGGGTCATGACATGTTTCGGCCGCACCCGCACGATCTGGCCCTGCCGCGCAACTTCTCCAGAATCCAAACCAATGGAATATTGGGTTGCAATTTTTTCTATGACTGTTGAAGCCATGGTGATGTGAATGAACGTTTTCTGGTCATGTATCCGATCGAATATTCTCAGTGGTGTTGCCCCACCCCCAAGTATTTTGCAATATCAAAGTCAACAAAATCGGCATGGTGGAAGATGATCGATTCGATCGTCCGCTCGACCCGGTCCCCTTCGTGTGAATGAGTTGCCACGATATGCATGACTTCGGCGGGGATACCATGTTTGTAGCAAAGTGCCACTCCGCTGAATGGGTGGCGAATCATGTCGCCAAAATGGCTTTTCACCAACGTGCCATCGTTATCCCTATCGTATTCAAGCGGCTTCCCGACATCGGCCAGGAGGGCTCCGGCAATAAGTGTGTCGTGGTCCACCTGAATTTTCCCGGCATAGATACGCTCCAAGACATCCGCGATGGCGATGCACTGTTCAACACAACTGTTGAGGTGCTCAACGAACCGCAGATCGATCTGGCCGGCCAGGAGCGTGAATGGAATGGCGCGCAGTTGATCAAACGACCATCCTTTCCCGCCCGCGCCGGTCTCGATTGCCTCGGACCAGACAGCCGCGACTTGTGCGCGGAGTTTTAGGCATTCGATCCTTCGGATACTTGGGAACAATTCAGCGATTTGGTCGATATGGTAGGGCATATATTTTTTTCATTTCAATGTTCGCGATTTCGGTCCATCATAGGCATGGTGAACTGGGTCAATCTTACGCATCGGTTTTTCCCGCGACTGTTCTTCGGCCACGTGCGCGACCAGGCCGGGTAGCCGCGCGATCATGAAGACCCCATTCATCACGGCCGGATCGAATCCGAGCTGGGCGAGGACGGCACCGATTGCGCCATCGACATTGATGGGCAGACTTTTACCAGTCATTTCAAAGAATTTCTCAACGGCGCTGGCCGCATCCAAGTAGGGTCCCGCGACACCCGCCTCGCGGCACAATTCGAAGAGGCGCCGGGTTCGCGGGTCACTTGCATGAACCCGGTGTCCAAAACCGCTCATCCGTTCCCCGCGTGCCTTCATGTCGGCCAATTCGGCATTCGCCGCATCTTGGAGTTTGCATTGCTCTTTCCCGGCCCGTTGGATGATGCGTCCGAGTTGGATCGCACAGTCTTGAATTGCCCCACCGTGCCAGCGATTGATGGATAGGATTCCAGCCGCGACCGATTGGCCTAGATTGGCCCCTGTACTGGCAACGGTCCGGGCGGCCAGGGTGCTGGGGGGTGTTGCTCCATGATCAATCGATGCAACGAGAATCGCTTCCATCAAAAGACCCACGGAGGGATCGGGCAATTCGCCACGGAGGATAAGATAAACGGCCTGGCCGAAACTGATGTTGCCCATCAGTTCGGCAATGTCATACCCGCGAACAGCGACATGGTTCGGCTGAATTTCCGTTACCGCTGTGGTCCAGGTGCCCGGATGGTTCATTGGTTATACTCTCATTTGTAAGGCGTGCCGCGTTGCCTCCGGCAGATCACCAAAACTGGGTACCACGGTCGCACCGGCTTGTTGGAGTGCCGTGACTTTCCCGTCATAGGTACCGCGGCCCCCTTCGATGATGGCGCCGGCGTGGCTGAATCGGGTTCCCTCCCGGGCCGCTTTCCCTCCGATGTAGGCGACCACCGGTTTCGTCACGCAACCGGATCGCATGA
>JAFGFZ010000309.1 GCA_016930815.1 Pirellulales bacterium
CGCGGCTTGGACAAACATCAATTCGCGGCGGTTCCGCAGAGCCGTGGCGGATCGGGCATGTCGTGATTCGGTTTCCTTCAAGTCCTTCTCCTTCCTGCGAAGTCGATCCCGTTCTTCGACTCGCATGCGGTGTTGCCGGACGTGGCTCTGAAGGTGTTCCAGTTGGGCGATTGGGGTAGCGTCTGGGAGGAGCAGGCCGACCTCTTCGGCCAAGTTCCGAATCCGTTTGCAAAGGGCAGTGTGTTCCTGGCACCGTTGTTCGGCATCGGAGCGGCGTCGTTCGACACGGATTCGTAGATCGGTGACTTGTTCAAACCGGCTGGCCACCGCCCGGATATCGGATGGCGTTAGATCCTTGGGAAGACCGAGATTTTGGAGTTTATTCTGCCAACTCGTCATGGCGTGTTCGAGGTCCCGTTCCGCGGCAGCAACTCGCCGCGTCGCCGCGTCGGCTTCCAGCTGCGCTTCTCGACGCCGGGTTTCGATTGGGAGTAGCTTTTCAAGTTGGCTCAGGTGCCGTTCCGCGGCTTGTAACTGCACAACAACCGATCCATTGATTGGGCCGAGGAGATTGTCCAGTTCCCGTTTCTCTTCCGTGGCCAAGTCGATTTGATTCCTCGCGAGGCTGAATTGTCGTTGGCATTCCTCGCGTCGCTGGGAAATCTGATCTTCGATGAGATATTTGAAGAGGTGCCAACCAAAGAAACAGACCAGCGCGGCGATACCGAACCCTTTGGCCGCGAACGAGGGTGCGAGCAATCCATAGGCCAAAAACGCCAGGCCGGCGAAGAGTAAAAGGGCTAGGGCGGCTGCGGTCCATAATGGGGCCTCTTGTCGATCCAACAATTCGTGATTCTGCTGTTGAAGTTCGACTTCGTGGCGTTGTGCCTGTTCGAGCCGCTCATTGACATGGAGGCGTTTGCGGAGGTTGGCGACAAGTTCCCCGGCCTGTTCCAGGTCCGTTGGAAGCGCGGTTTGTGCCGATTCGGGCATCGCCGAAATGAGTTGGGCCCGGTATTCCTCCGCGGTGGCCTGTTTCGAATCGGCTTCCCGTTGGGCTGCGGCAAGCTGCTCGCGGGCGGCACGGACCGCCTTCGCATGGGGTCGGAGGCTGTTGATCAAGCCCTCCGATAGATCGGGGACTTTTTTCTTGTCCAGATGAATTGATTGCAGATCGAAACCGAGCCGGTCATGTTCATTGGCGAGTTGGGATTGGATGATTTCCAATTCGTCTTTCAGGGCACATTGCTGCCGTTCAAGTGCTTCAAGCCAATCCCGCTGTTCGCCAAGGGCTTCAATGCGTGCTGTGCTGCGAACGAGCGTTTCGTTGATTCCAAGCGCGTCGATTTCTTCGCGCAATACGTGGCGTTGCCGCTTCAAAACCTCTTGCTGGCGTTCATGGGATTCGATTTCCTGATTCAGTTGATCGAGTTTCTGGATTGCGTCGTCGGGTAAGCGAATCCGTCCGTTGTAGGCTGCCAGTTGCCGATCCAGATCCATGCGTTGCAGCCACTTCGGCTTGACTTGGATAGCGATTTCAATGGTTCGGGCCCGGTATTCGAGCCGGTTGCGATCGGATTCCAGCCGTTCTATTTCCGCATCGATCTCTTGAAGTTTGATCGTAACTTGCGACCAGCGGCGGCCTTGGATAACCCGTTGGTCGATCTCGTCTTGGAGCTGTGCCCGGCGGTTAAGAAGTTCGGTCATCAGGGAGGCATGGCCATCGCGTGAGAGAAGCCTTTCCCGCGATGTATTCAGTTCCCGAACAACGTCCAGGAGCAAGACGCGATCGAGGCCGGTTGTCAGGCTGTAAAGCCACCGTGCGGCGTCGATGTCGCTGAGGGTCCCCAGCTCCTGCATCTCACGCAGTCCAACGGCGTAGACATTGTTGTATGTTGCCTCATCGACATCGTCGAGGACGGAGCGGAGTGTTGTTTCAATGGGAAGGGTGCCGTTGGCATCCGAAATGGTGAGATGGCCGTTTTTCGTATCGAGGTCCGCGTAGCGTTCCAATCGGAGAGGGCCGTCCGCGCGATTGACTTGAAGCCACCCGCCCGGCCGGCCACCGTAGTGCGGAGGCAGAAATCGCTGTCGACGGGACGGCGAATATCCGTAGAGCACGGACCGGATGAAATGCATCAATGTCGTCTTGCCAGCTTCGTTCCGGCCATACACGGCCGTGACGCCACTGGAGAAGTCATCATACTGGAGGTTGTTCCAGACTCCGAATCCGTCGATTTTCAAGCCGGTTAATTCCATGGCAGTTCTCTAAGAGACTTTTAAATTCAATCCGTTCCCGATGGCGTGAGCAGATCCGCCGCCAGGGCAGCTGTTTCTTCGAGCAATTCCTGGCGCAGACCTGGAATTGAGAGGTCGGCCAGGGTGGCGAGCGAACCGCACCGGTCTTTTGGGGCCAGATAATCGGCCAGGTTCAGAGCCGTTTCTGGATGCTGCTGCAGTTCTCGAATGCGTCGTAAGACATCGCCGAGGATGGTCTGTTGATCGTACCACGATTCGGGAATCGCCGCGGTCCGTTCGACAACAATCTCAACTGTCCACGCAACGGGCGTGGTCTGCCCATAATGGTCGCGGAGTTTCGCCACAAGCTGTTCGGCCTTGGTGCGCCGGAGTTCACTGAGTGCCGGTGAAGAACCGGCCAGTCGCCATGTGACAAACAGGTCATCCCCGCCGCATTTGGCAATGAGTGCTTGCATGCGTTCGAATAGTGTCGCTTCCATGGAGGCGACACTTGCCGAGGCATCGGTCTCGATCCGTTCGGTGGTCCAGCGAAGTACTTCCGTGGCAAGCGCTTTCAATGTGATGGGACCATCCGGTTCGAATTCGACGAGGGTGCACCCGTGTCGGCCCGTTTCGGCAGGCGACCGGCCTTGGATCGTTCCGGGATAGTGGACCGTTTGTTGATCGAATGAAAACGTCTTGCGATCGTGGCAACCGCCCATGGCCAAGTAGTCGACCCTTGACCGTTGGGCAGAACTCTGGTCCAAGGCGCCATACGCAATCCCAATTGTTCGCAGACCCTCCAGATCACGGTGCAATCGATCCAAGGGTACGGTATCGCTATGGCCAAAACTCGTCCCAACAATCCGTGCCACCGGTCGACCATCTCGGATCAGCTGGTGGGACTCGACACGCCCGATAGGGAAGCGATGAACATTCTCAGGGAGGGGAATACTCGCTGGCCAATCGCTAGGTGGATCGCATGAACCGCCAATCCAGAAGATAGGGATATTCTTCTCGGCCAATCGAGCGAACTGTTCCCGTAGGAAAATGATGGCTCGGGGGCCGGCCAGATCAAGGTCGACGACATCCCCGGACAAAATCACTGCGTCCACCGCCTCGATCATGGCTGCCTCGAATACCCCCTCAGCGGACGCATATGGGCAATCAATCAATCGGCCCCGGAGATGGTCCGGAATATCAACAATTCCATAGGGCGGCTGTTCCAAATGGAGATCGCTGGCATGAATCAGACGGAGTGGCCTGTCGGCAAACTCGTTTGGCAGGGTCGAATGAGACATCGACGCCTCCTTGCGCGATAATGAAACTGCTTCGATTACAGATCTTGGGAATATTGGCCAATCATGGCAGGCCGGGCAAGACCGGATACTTCAAGGTCCCAGTGTATCCGGGAGCTGCCAAGCGGGTCCAGATCAAGTTTCTTGTTCGCGTTGGACGGTGCTAGCATCGAAGGGGCAAAGGAACCCAAGAAATCCGAGCTGGATACTTGGTTAAAACGAAAACAAAGTCCCGTAGAGACGAATGAATTTGTGTTTGATTCGCTCTCAAGATGCGTCTTTCTTGCGTCGATGCTTGGAGTCCTTTGGATGCTTCTGGAGTTTCACCCATTTCTCAGCCTGGCCAGTCATTTCGAACAGGAACCGGCTTGGTACTGTTTCGCGTGCTTTTCCCCACTTGCGGCGGCTTAGGGAGAAGGAGAGTGTTAATCGTTCCATGGCACGGGTGATACCGACATAGCAGAGCCGGCGTTCTTCATCAATTGCCTGCCCCGCCGCTTCGATTGATTTTTTGTGAGGTAGAATCCCTTCTTCCATACCGACCAGATAGACATGAGGAAATTCAAGGCCTTTGGCACTATGGAGTGTCATCAACACAACCGCATTGCGCCGCAATTGGTCCTCTTTGGTGTCGTCATCCCGTTGATTCAAGGCCAGATCGGATAGGAATGCACACAGCGAAGATCCGGAGGATCCTGTCTCAATGGCCCTTGCTGTTCTAATGATATCTTCGAGTGCGGCAGACCGGGATTCGCATTCGATGGGATCCGGATAAAGCCGCGGCAAATCCTCAGCATACCCGGTGAGATCCAGAACCTGGCGTATCACGTCGGACGGTTTTTTTGTTTTCGAACTGGAGCGAAGCGTTTGGACCATTGCGCGGAATTGTTTTAATGCGGTTGCCGACCGGGGTCCAGCAATCGAATCGAGCGAAGGACTGGTGATGAGACGCCAGACACTCACACCGCGTTCAATCGCCGCGGCAACAAGGTGTTGTTGCACCTGGCGTCCAATGCCACGGGGTGGAGTATTCAAGATGCGCAAAAGCGACGGCTCATCATTCGGATCGACAAGGATTTTTAAATAGGCTAAGAGGTCACGGACTTCGCGCCGGTCGAAGAACGACATACTCCCGATCAGGATGTACGGGATATTGGCTTGACGGAGTGCCGTTTCGAACGGTCGGGGTTGTTCGTTGGTCCGGCAGAGGATTGCGATATCGCGTGGCCCGACCTTGTTTGCCAGAAGGAGCGCCGCAATATCGCGAACGATCTGTTGGGCCTCTTTGTTTTCGTCGGGGAATTGGAGGATCCGCGGGCGGGGCCCGCCGTGGCGGGCTGGGCAAAGTATTTTATCATGCCGGCTGCGATTGAATTGGATCATCGCGTTCGCAAAGTCCAGGATCGCAGCCGTTGAACGGTAATTCTTCTCGAGGCGGATAATTTTCGCGTCCGGCCAGTCCGTGGCAAATCGAAGGATATGTTCGACCTCCGCCCCACGCCAGCCATAGATCGATTGGTCGTCATCGCCAACCACACACAGATTCCGGTGCCCGGCCGCCAGGTAGCGCACGATCTGATACTGACTTGAATTGGTGTCCTGGTATTCATCGATCAAAATATGATCGAATCGGCGGGCTTCCATCCGGCGAACCGGGACCTGCTTCCGGAATAGCCCTTCCACGAGCAGTAGGAGATCATCGAAATCGACGGTCCCGCAGGCTTTGAGAGCTTGTTGATAGCGCCGATAGGCGACAGCAGCCAGATGCTCGCGGTCGGTCTGGGCAATGGCCGCCGCCTGGACCGGTTGGATGGAACGTGATTTCCAGTGGCTGATGTGGAAGAGAAGGTCATCAGGCCGCAGGAGATTGGATGGGGCACGAACTTCCCGGAGAACATTACGAGCAATGGACTCCTGGTCGCTTCGGTCGCCAATCGAGAATTGTTTCGGATAACCGATTTTCTCGGCATGACGGCGTAGAATTCGCACGCAGAGCGAATGAAACGTCGAGATTTCAGGGATCATCGTCTTCTTTTTTTGGGGCGGCTTTCCATTTCCGAGCAGTGCCAATGACCGTAGCCGCATTTCATCCGCGGCCTTGTTCGTGAACGTGACGGCCAGGATCCGCTCTGGGCGCGTGCCATGACGAATCAATTCGGCAATCCGGTATGTCACAACCCGCGTCTTGCCCGTCCCCGCCCCCGCAAGGACCAGGAGGGGCCCCGTGAGTGTCTGGACGGCGGCACGTTGAGCAGGATTGAGAGACATCGGCACGATGGGGCCCGTATGATCCAAAATTGAGGCGAATGGCTACGATCGTACCGAGCCCCCCCAGGGATAGGAAGACCCGATGCAAATCGCAGTCCGCTTGACGCAATCCTAGGCCCGACTCTATAAACCATGATGGTCTTCGCAATACCGGCCTCGAGTTGGCCAGAATCCACCCCAACGAAGTAGATCCATGAAAACGGAACGCCGTCACGAACTCCATACAAACTATTTGGCAAGCCACCTTGCCATCTGGATTGAAAAGATTAAGCCCTACACTACGGCCATCATCCTGGCTGTCGGGATCCTTATTATCGCGGCTTTGATTATCGGCTATTGGTCCAATACAAAATCCCAAAAGGAGCAGGCGGCATGGGATCAATTCACCTATGCCATGACAAGCGATCCACTCCAGGTCGAAGGCCTGGATCTCCAAGCGCAAGAACATGCCGGTACAACAATGGAGACCTGGTCCACGTTAACCTGGGCCGATCATCAACTCTATACGGCATCGGCCATGTACCTCCGTGATCGGAATGGATCGAAACAGATAATCCACAAGATCCGTGATATCTACGCGGCGTTAATCGAGGAAGCCGACAGCGAAGAGATTCGCGATCGTGCCCAACTGGGATTGGCTCGGGCCTATGAAATGAGCAACGACCTGGATCAGGCCCAAAAAGCCTATCAGCAGGTTCGAGGCAAGATGGCTGGGATTGCCAAAGCACGGCTCGAGGAGTTGAACCGGCCGGAAGTGGCTGAAACAATCCGCTGGCTTGCATCGGCGGAAGCCATCGTGCCCGCGGCACCCGAGGGACCTGGAACGCCTGGCCAACGCCCGATTTTTGGGACCGAATATGACCTGACCCCCCCCGGCGGACCCGTCCGTAGTGACATCGAGGAAAACAAGGAAGTGGACCTGCTCAAGGTATTCGAACAGGCGACACAGAAAACTGAATCCGCCACCGAATCGGACGGGTCCACCGAATCAGAAGGTGACTCGAACGAAGCTCCCGACCAACCGGCAGGAAATCCGGAGTCCTGATTGAAATGACAACGAGACTCTTCTCTTCATGCCTTCTTTCGAAACGACAACCGGATTCCACGAATATGATGTCCATGAAGATGAGGCTGGAATCCGCCTCGATCTCTTCCTTGTCAGGCGGCTACCCCAATTCAGCCGTTCGTACCTACGCCGTCTGATCGATGCCGGTGGTGTGACCGTCGATGGAATCATCCGCAAACCATCGTTCTTGCTTTCGGTATCCGCGAGAATTTGCGTGAAATGCTTGGAAGTACCTCGCGAGGGCCCGGAACCCGAGAACATTCCAATTGAGATACTGTATGAGGACGATGCGCTTGCCGTGGTCAATAAACCGCCGGGCATGGTGGTTCATCCGGGCCGTGGCAATTGGTCGGGCACGCTCGCAAGTGCTTTAGCATTTCACTTCAATACGCTGAGTACTATCGCGGGAGCAATCCGGCCTGGGATTGTTCATCGACTCGACCGGGATACGAGCGGTCTCCTGGTCGTTGCGAAGACGGATACAGTCCATGCAATCTTGGCGGAACAGTTCAAAGCCCGAACGATCGAGAAGGAATACCAGGCGATTGTAGTGGGCGTGCCGGACCGGGATCGCGATTGGATCGACCGCCCGATCGCGGCACATCCGGCCCAGCGAGTTAAGAAGGCGATCCGCGTTGGACATGAAACGAGTCGTTCCGCCCAGACATTCTATGAAGTCATGCGTCGCTGGGATGGTTTTGCCTTATTGAAAGTGATCCCAAAAACCGGCCGCACGCATCAGATCCGGCTCCATTTGGCTAGTATTGGCTATCCAGTTCTGTGCGACAGGCTGTATGGTGGCCGGGCCGTGATTCGACGATCGGAGCTGATCGGACAGGAAGAAATCATCCCAAGGGAAGCGGATGGTGTATCGAAAAAGGATGACTTGAAAAATGATTCCATGGAATCCGCTCTGGTGTCTTCGATATCAGATGTTCTCCTGGCTCGCCAAGCACTCCATGCCTGGCGTCTTGCTTTCCGTCATCCGACCTCCGGAAAATTCCAGGAATTTTCCGCGCCGTTGCCCGAAGATATGCAAAGAGTGTTACTAGTTTTAGGTGAATCGGTCTAGAACGGGTGGCCGATCATCCGATACATGATCGAATTTTATCAAATTCAGGGGAGCTGGAATTGGTGAATCGCGGATTCACGTAGAGCGCTTCGGCAAGCCATTCCGGTGAACCGGGATTGCCAGCACGGCCATAATGCCAATGACGATCGGTTGGTATCAGTGCCGGATCGAATGGCCAAGCGTCCATCATCTCGTTGCCCATGAACTTGGCCAGCGCGGTGGAGTCCATGGTCACATTCCCGGCTCGGGGTGGGATTGGGCCGGCATCCAACCGGGGACAGCCCATCAAAAGATCAGGATCGTACCCACCCACGCGGTTGATAATCTGGGCAATTTCGTAGAGGGATAGCTTCAGCGGCCCGCCGGCATGATAGAGTCCGGCCAGGTCGGTTCCCAGAATCCGCTCGTAGACTCGGTTGAGGCAGCAGACATAGGTGGGTGTCCGAACTTCATCAAAATAAAGCGTGGCCGGTCGGCCCTTCTTGAACCGCGATTGAATCCAATCGATGGCACCGGCATGCCCGTTGAAACTGATCCCCATTGGGAGCGAGATCCTCAGGATGCATGCTGAGGGCATCCAATCCGCGATGAGCTGTTCGGCCTTGGCCATCGTTTTTCCATAAACGGTGACCGGATCCGTGGGATCCCCCTCGAGATAGTCGCCGCCATCTCGTCCGGCATAAACTAAGTCAATCGACAAGTGCACCAGCCGGACGTCCCGTTCAATAATAATGGACAATAAATTGATCAAGCCTTCCACATTCGTCCGCCATGCTAAGCGAGTATCGAGCTCACACGCTCGCAGAGCACAGTTTCCGGCACAATTCAGGACCGAACGGAACTGATATCGTTCGAACAGATCCAAAAGGCGGATACGGTTTTCGGCATCGCAGCCCACCACATCGTCAATCGATAGACGCCAATTGTCTTCCTGGCGAATCCCGATGACCTGGCCTGGGTAACGCATGCGGAAGTAGTCCAGCGCATTGTAACCAGCCACACCGGCCACGCCGGTGATGAGTAATGGAAGTGGAATTGGATCATTCGTCAGTGTAATCACGCGGCTATTGTAGCAATGGGGTAGGCCGTGATCTCCCCCAGATTGCCCAAAAGTGGGATTTGGTGCTGCCCGTGAATCGGTCTTTTCCTATTTTGCCGGGTTCGCTACACTCCCGCCGCTTTTTCCGGCATGTGCCGGACTTTGGCCCGGTCTGAATCCGGAGTGTGCTGCCTGTTCCAAGCTCCCGTCCAGGATCCACCCATAGAAGAATTCCAGTGGCTTTTCAAGATTCAGGATTCCTCTAGATGAACCAGCTTCTCATAAGGCAGCGATGGATTTGACTCGCTCACCCAGGTGGAAGGACCCGACGATGTCCGCTTCCAATAGCACCAGATCGTGTCCCATACTCTCGGTTGCCATGATTGTCCGCGACGCGGCCGATCGATTGCCTGAGACACTTGACTCGATCCGTCACATTGCCGACGAGATTCTCGTTATGGATACGGGCTCGATGGACACCACAGTTCAGCTCGCCCAGCAGGGTGGGGCAATCGTGATCCAGAGCGATTGGCACGATGATTTTTCCATGGCGAGGAACGCGTGTGCTGAACATGTCAACGGCGATTGGATTTTGTGGCTAGATGCTGGGGAGACACTCGACGAGGAACCAGCCCAGCAACTCCGCAATTTTGTCGATCAAGATGCGAATCCGGATAAAGCCTACATGCTTTTTGTGCAGGTGCCATCCATCAACCAACACCTTTCTGGGGAACAGATTGGCCAACTGCGACTTGTCCCGCGGCGGCACGATCTGCGGTTTGTCGGCCCACTCCGGGAGACAATGACCCGTTCCGTTCTGGAAGCTGGCATGGAAATCGACGCCTTACCCTGCACCATCCATCGTGGGGCCTGGCACCTCGATCCTAAAATCAAAGCTGCCAAGGCGGAACGGAATCTGCGGATTCTCGAAAAAGGAACGGACCATCCAACGGACCCCGATCCGGGGATAGACAACGATCTGGCAAATCGGATTCTGGCTCGCGCTGAGGCGTACCAAAACTTGGGCCGTGCCGACGAGGCCATGGATTCTTACCGTGAAGCAATCGAAAGGGCGCCCCGTGGTTCCTCTGTCATGCTCGAAGCTTATTACGGCCTGTTGACATCGTATGACGGCCGGCCGGAGTCCAAGGAGACCCAAATCGCAACATGTCTGGATGCACTGGACATTTATCCGTTGGATGCCCAACTCCTCTGCGGAATGGGGAGCTATCTCTTGGCTCAGGGCCGGCTCGATCTGGCTGCCCGGTCCTATGAAATCGCGGCAATCCACGGGCAGATCGATCCATCGACTTGGCATCTGGCCGATATCGGAGAAGTCGCGACCACCTGCCTGAGCCTGACGTACCAGTTGCTCAATCGTCCGGACAATGCCATTGGCGTGTTAAGGAAGGCCCTCCTGAATCAGCCGGAATCCATCCGGCTGCGACGCCAACTTCTCGATCTATTGGTCAAAAATGCCAGGCGCGACGAGGCAATGGCCGAACTGGATCAATTATTGAAAGATATCCCGAACCGCGAAGTGTTGCGAAGTGCCGTCCGCGGCGCCCTATTGGCGGCGGAAAAGGAGTACCAGGCGGCTGAACCATATCTGAGAACCGCCTTTTCCGCCGGATGTCGCGATTCCATCTGTTTACGCTGGCTTGTTGTCACCTATCTCTCGACCGGCCAAATCCATGCTGCCGAACCGATTCTGGCCGAATGGAGGGCCATCGATCCACAAAATGCCGAGATGCGATCCTATTCCAAGACCATTTCCGAACGGCATGCCTTGGATCCCGAATTGGCGTCGCCGCCCGGAGTACCCCTCGTCGCTGGATCCGGCTCCATGCGGTCAAACACCGGACAATCCGCTCGGCCAATCCGCGTCGATGCATCGGACCGGAACAATTCGGATGAGAACGGTTCGCCCACCCCTCATTCGGTTGCTACGTTGGTCATGCCAGAAAGCTCCATGCCAGTCCAATGATGGCCCCGATGCCAGACGCCCTGCCTTAAAATCTTCGTGTGTCAGCTGCGCGCATTGTGCGGGTGTCTTTCAGGAGGCTATGATGGGGTGGCAATGAGGGTCTCGAAAAGACCCACCTACGTTTTGGTCGCGGCCATCGGCCGCGTTGGGAGAAGGAAGGCAACCATCCTCTCCATCCACGATGGTCAGGTTTTCCAAGAGGAAAGACTCCCTGATCGGAAACTCAGTGGCAAGCGCTTGACAAACGGGCTGGCGTTGCCAGAATGTTCCCCACTCTGCTAAACAAGGTTTCGTGGATAGCTGCCCCACCAATAAGTTCCTGGATTGGCTTTGTGTCTATGAAGCAATCGGCTTCCAAAAGACGCCTCGGTCCATGAGTGGTGCAGGCATAAGAAAATATCTGGAGGACAGAATGATGACGCAAATACTGGACTACGAACCAACTCAACGATGGACTTCGATTGGCGATCCATCCCCGTCAGAATGGCGTGGATGGCGATCATGTGAAATGGCATCGAGAGATGATTTCGATGATTTCGAGGACGACGATTTCGACGACGATTTTGATGACGATTTCGAAGAAGACTGGGAGGATGAGTTCGAGGACGACGATCCGGATGTGTTCGAAGATGCCGACTTTGAAGAACCACTCGATAACGATGACGATGACGATGACGATATCGAGGATAATATCGATGATTTCGAAGAGGAAGAATAGAAAACCAAAACCCCTATCCCAACGCGCGCCAAGCCGGCAACCCAAAAGGACTACAAAGCAAGTCGGTCTTAGCGCAACCGACATCCATGGGCGGTATCTGGGATAGGCTCCAAGATTGGATTCGAAGATCGAAAAGTCACGATGCCAACCGTTGACCCTCGGCGTAGAAGAGGAATTTCAGCTTCTATGCCCTAAGACTCTCTCGCTCATTCCCGGTTTCGACAATCTAGCCGCATGCTGGCGTCAGGCAATGGGCGTGGATCCAGAAGACCAATTGCACGGGGCATGTGGAGGCAGTCCGAGGAATGGATTCGATCCCGCCATCATTCTCAAAAGCGAACTGCATCAATGCTGTTGTGAAGTCGTGACCAAGCCGTGTTCATCCATTTCTGAGCTGGATACCCAGATCCGATCCAATCGGAAACGGCTCATCGAAATTGCAGATCATGTTGGAATCGCTATTGGCCTTAGTGGGACACATCCATATTCCCATTGGAACGACTTGCCCATCACGCGCGAACCAAAGCGGCTTGAATCAGAGTATCTTTTCCAAGAGGCGCATCGCCAATGCCTGGCGTTTGCACTGCATATCCATGTTGGAATTCCGAACCGTCGCATGGGTCTTTATGTGATGAATGACGCGCGTGCATTACTCCCAATCCTCTACGCGCTTTCCTGCTCCTCACCCTTTTTGGAAGGGCGTCGGACCGGTCTGAAATCAAGCCGGGTACTTCGAGCATTCGGATTCCCCCGAACTGGAATTCCTGATGCACTGGAATCGTTGGAGCAACTTGATTCACAGATTCGGATGATGGAAGAGGCCGGATTAATCGCCGATGCAGGTCAATTATGGTGGGATATCCGTCTCCACCACACCTATCCGACGGTCGAATTTCGCATTGCCGATGCCGTACCCCGCGTGCGGGATGTGATGGCACTCGCCGCTCTCGCCCAGGTATTCGTTGCAGACCTGATCGACGCATACCAGCGTGACATTGTTTTTGATCCCATCGAGCGTTGGATTCTATGCGAAAACCGCTGGCGGGCCGCTCGATTTGGAACAGAATCCGAATTGATCGACTGCTTCACTCCCTCTCAATCCCTCCGGCAAAACAACCAAGGATTCCCGCGATACGTGGATCGTGCTGGCAGTGTGAAAAAAGGAACCCTGAAACTCCGGCCAGTCAGGGCCCTCGTCACGGAAATCTGTGATCGGCTTCTGCCTGTTGCCCAGCGTCTGGGATCAGCGGACCACCTGGAAGAATGTTTGGAAATTGCCACCCATGGGTCGGCAGCCGACCGGCAACTTGCGATTGCAGGCAAGGACAATGTGGATCTCCGTCAGGTTGTGCAGCACTACCGCCAGGAGACCGCAGATATCTGATCGTCACGGGGACTGTCCCGATTTTCGCGGCGACCAGGCGTCAACGGCATGAAAACGCTCAATTCGCCGCGAAAATGAGCCAGTCCCCGGCGGCCTGTGAACGGTTACTCAGAAGCCTGAATTCAGCATCCAATTCATGTAGTGATGATACCGGCGTTTTCGGGTAGATCATCGAAACCGTAATAGGCGTGTTCGATCCGGTCCGGAAAGACTTTCACGATTCTCAGTCCAGTCGGGTCGTCTCCAAGGGGTTTACCGAGCGAACTGGTGGTGATCAATTCCAAATCGCCATCTCTGACATAAGCGTTCCGATGATAATGGCCCGAAAAGACGGCCGTGACATGGTATTCGTGAAAAAGTTGCAGGAGTTCCTTGCGACGCGGCAGAGGAACCGCGAAATAGTGGTCTGGTTCATCGACTTCTTTGATGCACAATGGGTAATGCTTGAATACGATCTTATGGTTGTATTTTTTCTCCTCGGCCTGAGCGAGGATCTTTCGCAGCCATTGCATTTGACGATCGGCCATTTCGGGAGCGCCGCTTGGATCGTTCAAGATGTCTGATTCCAAGACGACAAACAGGCAATTGCCATAGGTGAACGAATACCAGAGTTTTCCGAAATGTTTTTCATACCATGCAAGCGTCTCTCGGGTGGGTTGGTTCTGCACGTCGTGGTTCCCAGCCAGGTGATAGAGGGGAACGTTGTGATCGAGCGACTTCGCCACTTCCAGGTAGGCCTTGGCCTGCTCTTCATTGCCTGGATCCTGGACCAGATCCCCGCAGACGACCAGAAAGGCCGGCTTGAGCCGATTGGTTTGATCGATGGCCTTTTGCCATAATTCGACAGGGCCCCAAAAGAGCTGTGGATCGGCAGCGACGATGAAAAAAAAGGAATCGGTTGCATTGGATTCGCCGGCCTGCGCTTTTCGGGCGGACGATGAAACCAGCCAGGGCCCCATGGCACTAGCGGCGATGAACTCTCGACGATTGAATCGGACCATCATGAAAGTCTCCCTCGAAAGAAAAAAAGAACGATTATTCCAAGAAGATCAGGGCAGGGTGTTCCAGATAATCTTTGAGTCGTTGGATGAGCGAGACGCCAACCATCCCGTCAATGACGCGGTGGTCGAAGGAAGCCGATAGATTGACTACATATCGGATGGCAATTTGCCCATTGCGGACAACGGGCCGGTCGGTCGCTTTGTGGATACCAAGGATCCCAACTTCCGGGTGATTGATAATCGGTGTTGCTGCCAATCCGCCAACCTGGCCAAGATTCGTAATGGTGAATGTCGAACCGGTCAGTTCCTCGCGGCGGATCGTGTTATGACGTGTTGCCTGGGTGACGCGCCGAAGTTCCCTCGCAGCTTCGCGGAGGTCCATTGCCTCAACATGCCGGACCACTGGAACGTAGAGACCCCGGTCCGTTTGGGTGGCAATTCCGAGATGGACGGCTTCGTAGCGGGTCACCACTTCGCGTTCTTCATCATAAAGGGAATTAATCTCCGGGAGTTTTACGAATGCTTTCACGAGTGAAAGCATAACAAACGGCAAGTACGTCAACCGTGGCTCGTCGCTCGTGCGGTGTTCATTCAGGAACGCACGGAGTTCGGATAGTTCGGTGATATCGACTTGTTCCGTATACGAGAAGTGGGGAATATGCCGTTTGCTGATCGACATCTTTTCGGCAATACGTCGCCGCACGCCAGCCAGATGGATCTCGGTTGTCCCGGTCCGTTTGATCCGGCCCGTGCGGCCATGGGCATTGCCACCGACGCGTAGATAATTTTCGATATCCGCATCGGTAACCCGGCTACCACGGCCTGTCCCGGCCACCAATGCCAGATCAACTCCCTTCTCGCGTGCCCGCCGCCGCACGGCCGGGCTTGCAAGAGGACGGCTCGGGGGGGATGGATTGTCCGCCATCGCGCCGACGGTGGCAGCCACGTTGCTTATCTGGGGAACAGCCATCGCTGGCGAACCATCCGAGCTGGAACTGGCATGGGCGGGATGAAGCATCCGGATAGGCTGTTCCCCAGTCAAGCCGTCCGTCGCTGCCATTTCGTGGCCCTGAATATCGACCTCGAATCGGATCAAATCGGCGCCGACGACAACCATTTCACCAACGTCGCCGTGCATCCTGATCACCCGTCCGGAAACCACACTCGGAATCGTCACCGTTGCCTTGTCCGTCATGACATCGACAAGCGATTGATCCTCATGAACCAGATCACCCACCTGGACATGCCAGGCAACAATTTCACCTTCGACGACACCCTCGCCGAGGTCGGGTAGTTTGAAAACGTAGGAAGACATGCGTGCAACGGGAATGGGAGGAAAAGGGAATGACGAATGACGAAATCAGAATGACGAAGGTCCGATGGGATGGCGGGTAACGCATCTAGAAGTGATAACGTTATTATAACCTAAAAGAAAGGATCATTTTCCGGGAGGGCTATTCTTCGTCGACCGCTTTTCTCAGGGCATCCGCGATCCGTTGCCGGGTCGGCATATATTCGAATTCGAGGGTATGTGGAAAGGGCGTGTCCCAACCGGTGATACGCCGGATGGGGGTTTCCAGGTTCCAGAAGCAATGTTCCTGGACCAGGGCGACAACTTCCGCACCAAATCCGCTCGTCCGAGTCGCTTCATGGACCACGATACACCGGCCCGTTTTGCGGACACTCGCGATGATCGTTTCCAGATCAAGCGGCAATAACGTTCGAAGATCAATGAGCTCCGCGTCGATTTGGGACTCGACGATGGCGGCACGAGCCACATGGACCATGGTCCCCCAAGCGATCACCGTGGCTGCCGAACCTTCACGGACCACCACAGCTTTGCCGAGAGGTGTTTTGTAATAGCCGTCTGGTACTTCCGCGCCCGGCTGATCATTCCATGGCGCGACATTCTGGGGATCGCCTTCGAAGGGGCCACGATAGAGCCGCTTCGGTTCAAAAAAGATCACCGGATCGTTGAGTTCAATGCTGCTGATCAAGAGGCCTTTGGCGTCGTACGGGTTACTTGGAATGACCACGAAGAGGCCGGGTGTGTGTGTGAAATAAGCTTCGGGCGATTGGCTGTGGAACAGGCCGCCATGAATCCCGCCACCGCAGGGAGTGCGGATGGTGACCGGTGCAGTCCATTCGCCGCCAGAACGGTAACGAAGTTTGGCCAATTCGTTCGTGATCTGGTCGAAGGCTGGGAAGATATAGTCGGCGAATTGGATTTCCGGTACAGGGCGAAGACCCTCAATTCCCATTCCTATGGCGATCCCCATGATGCCGCCCTCGGCCAATGGCGTATCGAAAACGCGGTGTTTGCCATGTTTTTTCTGTAATCCCTCGGTCGCGCGAAACACGCCACCGAAGTAGCCGACATCCTCGCCAAAGACGCAAACCGACTGGTCGCGCTCGAGCATCACGTCGAGTCCACTTCGAACCGCCTGGATCATATTCATGCTAGGCATCGCTTCGTCCAATACCTGATCAATTCTTTCCTAGTATTCTTATTTCATCGCGCTGCTCTTCCAAATGATGAGGCAGTCTTTCGTACACATCATCGAAGAGGGTTTCTGGCGGATCGAACGGGCCGCTGGCGAACGTGCCATAGGTTTCTGCCTGCTTATATGTCATGGCTACTTCTTTTTCGAGACGGTTTTCCAAGTTCTCTTGCTGTTCATCGGACCATTCGTCGAGGTTTTTCAAATGCCGGGCCAAACGCGCGATCGGATCGCCTCCTGGCCACAGCCGGCTTTCATCGTCGGGTCGATAACGGCTCGGATCGTCACTTGTTGAATGGGCGCCGCTCCGATAGGTGAGCAATTCGATCAGAGTCGGCCCACCGTTGTGGCGGGCACGCTCGGCAGCCCAGGCTGTCACAGCATAAACGGCCAGGAAGTCGTTGCCATCGACTCGGATCCCGGGAATACCGTAACTCTCGGCCCGGGCTGAAAATGTTTTTCCACCCGTCGCAATGTTCCGGTGCGTGCTGATTGCCCATTGGTTATTAACCACTTGAAGGACCACGGGCGGAAGATAGACCGATGCGAAATTCAGCCCGTGGTGGAAATCGCCTTGAGAGGATGTCCCATCGCCGAGCCAAGCCGCGGCCACCCGGCTCTCGTGACGATAGGCCATCGCCATGGCGGCTCCAACCGCTTGCGGGAATTGCGTCCCCACGGGGCTTGAAATCGAAACCAGATTGCCTTGTTTCCAGCCATAATGGACTGGCATTTGACGGCCTTTCGAGATATCGCCCCGGTTCCCAATGCAATGACACATCATCTGGACCATCGGCATTCCGCGAACCAGAAAGATCCCTTGCATGCGGTAGGACGGAAAGAGAAGGTCCTCGGGGGCGTACACCATCCCCGCCGCGACGCCAATGGCCTCCTCGCCCTTGCATTCCAGGCAAAATGAAAGACGCCCTTGGCGTTGCATCTTCATCTGCCGGCGATCGAAATGGCGCGTTGTCAGCATCCATTCCAGACCATCGCGAAGAACCGTTGCCCCCAGTTTCGGATCCCAGGGACCGATGGCATTGCCGTCGTCGTCCAAGACACGAACCAAGCCATGCGCGTGATCGTGCAACAGGTCAAAATTGGCCAGCGGATCCGGGCGTTCCAGATCGCCGGGCTGCTGGGTGAACCGGGCATACCTTGGCTCATCGCCAGGCCGGTGTGGTGCGATCGGTATATGCAAGGTGGGACGTCCATCCGCTGTTCGTGTGACCATCCGGTCGCGGGTGCCGCCCTGCGGATCTTCGACGCGGTATTGGCTGTCGGCCATAGGATTTTTTTATTGATAGGAAGGAGTATCTTGGTGCCTCATTTTCCTCGCCAGATCGAGTAACTTCCCGGCACGAAATGAACTGCGTACCAGGGGGCCACTCGCGACCGCGAGAAAACCGGCAGTTAAGGCTTCGTTTTTCCAGGATTCAAATTGATCCGGATGGACGTAACGGGCAACCGGCAGGAAACGGCCCTTTGCATAGGCTGGTGTTAAGTACTGGCCAATCGTCAGCATGTCGACATCCATGGCGCGGAGCTGCCGAATTGTTTGGCGAACTTCGTCGTCCGTTTCGCCCAAGCCAACCATGAGGCTGCTCTTGGTGAATACATCCGGCCGGAATTGTTTCGCTCTTTGCAGGACCGTGAGGCTTTGATGGAAGGACGCCCTGGGATCTCGAACCTCGCGATCAAGGCGCTCGACACATTCCACATTATGCGCGAACACCATCAGGGGCGTGCCGTCGAGGAGGGCCTCTAGTGAGGCCTTATCTCCAGCCAAGTCGCCTGAAAGTAGCTCCATCGAGACGCCAGGCGCCCGCGCGTGAATTGCCGCAAGACAACGCCGAATATGACCCGCTCCACCGTCCGAAAGATCGTCCCGGTTGACGACCGTAATGACGACATGCTCAAGACCCATCCGTGCTACGGCCGCCGCAACGTGTTCCGGCTCTGCCGGATCGGGCGGCTGGGGATTGCGGTTGGTTGCAACCGAACAAAAACGGCAGCCTCGAGTGCATTCCTTACCAGCAATCATGAACGTCGCCGTGCCGCGGGCCCAACAGTCGTGCAGATTCGGGCAGCGAGCCTCTTCGCAGACAGTGTGCAATGTGTTTTGATCAACCGTTGATTGAGTCCGGTTGAAAATGCCCTGACCAACGCCCGCAGGTAGCTGAACACGCAACCAGGATGGGAGCCGCTGGCGGCGACCAGATCGGGTTGAGTCAATTGCCTGCTCCGAAAGCCCGCTGGTCGTCTCGAATTGTGGCATCTGCTAACCCAGTGAAAACGGATACGTGCCGCCAGAACCAGAACCATGGATTATCTATGGGTGAGTTTAATAAATCACGGATGATCGACCAATGCCGGCTATCCGTCTGTCGTTCGTCAAAAAACTCACCACCGAAAAAACAATCTTGAATCCCCATTGTACAAAAGCACGCGGTTTCTTCGCAACTCGTTATTTTGAAACCATTTATCACATGGCCCATAGGGCCTTATCCAAACGGTCCAGTGACTTTTGCATCGCGGAAAGCTTGGTCTGTAATACCCGCAGCTGCGCCCGGACCTGAGGATCCTTGGCATGGCAATTGACGTATGGGACAGGATGCACGCCATGCCTGTCGACGTGGATCGTAATTCCGCGATCCATTCGTATGTTGGACCTGGGGGAAATGGGTTCAATCAAGGCATGATGCCGGAACTCAGCTTCCATGATTCGAATGTTTCGCTGGGCGTTCTCAACCATCCGTTTCAAATCACGGACTGGAAACCGCATACGCCGAGCAACATGGGACGCTCGTGGCGCAACCAGGAGGGCTTTCTCCACTTGGGCCGACCCATGGAGAATATTCAAAGCGTCCTGCTGGATGACATTCAAACCGGGAACCGGCTGCACTCGATCCTGCACATATCGAACATAGGACGCCGCCTGCCGCTGCATGGAAGACGACCACCGCTCGACATCCCGGAATGGATTTCCCCGCGCTGGTGCAAACGGAACTAATATCAGGAACATGGCAACCATTTTCGGATTCGTTGGGCACATGATACATCTCCTTAGAAATTGGGTGGAATCAAATGATGCGAACATGGGAATCAAGGAAAAGTTTTCCTGTCTTCCAGACTCTAACAAATGCAAGCAGCATGCCGATTCAACTCTAAACGTCGTAATCTCTTGTATAGAAAGGAGATAGTGCATCTCCGCGTCGAAATTCGGCCCGTTTCAGCCATGTTCGCAATGTCGTCATTTTTGCGGATGAATGTAGTCAATACGACTACTTCGGGTACCGGGAGATTCGTCTTTTTTTTAGTTCTGGACTTGTCTATCTGAGTTCTGGACTGGTCTCCTGACCAGTCCATCATATCGCCGGAAGAATCAGAACCACGAGAAAGGGGTAAAACGCAACTCCAGGGAGTACCTGCTATCTGCACATTTTCTCCTGGACTGTCCTCTGCATTTCAACAGTCCAGTTGGCATGCCAGCAGGGACTCTTTGTGTTATCTTGAGTCCTTAGGGTGCATGGGTGACTTTCTCCGGTTCAATGCGAGGAAAACGGGCAACCGGATCGAGCGAATCGACGTGTCGAGAATCCAGTTAAAAAACTTGAACAAGTCCTACAGCGGTGGCGTGCATGCGGTCCGGGACTTGAATCTGGACATTGCCGATGGGGAACTGGTTGTCCTTGTCGGGCCGTCTGGCTGTGGGAAATCGACCACGTTGCGATTGATTGCCGGCTTGGAAGAGGCGACATCAGGCGAAATCTATCTAGGGAACCGGCTGGTCAATCACCTCCCGCCCGTCGAACGTGACATCGCGATGGTCTTCCAGAACTACGCCCTCTATCCGCACATAACGGTCTGGCAGAACCTCGCGTTCGGCCTGAAGATGCGGAGAATTCCAAAACCGGAAATTCAGAAACGCGTCATGGAAACGGCCGCCATTCTGGCGATCGAATCGCTCCTGGACCGCCGGCCGTGGGAACTGTCGGGCGGGCAACGGCAGCGCGTGGCACTTGGCCGAGCCATCATCCGGCGACCCCAGGTGTTTCTATTCGACGAACCCCTATCCAACCTCGATGCGAAACTCCGAATTCAAATGCGTGCCGAAATTGCCCATCTGCATCATCGATTAGAGACGACGACGATCTATGTAACGCACGATCAAGTTGAGGCAATGACACTCAGCGAGCGGATTGTCGTTTTAGATCGGGGAATCGTCCAGCAAGTCGATTCGCCACTGAACCTCTATCACCGACCAGCCAATCGGTTGGTTGCCGGTTTCATTGGCAGCCCGTCAATGAATTTTATCGAAGGCCGTCTAACGGAGGGTATCTTCCATTCCAATTCCTGCCACATCAACATGTCCGGTTTCCCGAACGGGCCGGTGATCCTCGGAGTACGGCCCGAAGATTTCATCACGGATCCGGTTGGACCCTACTTTGCGGATGTGACATTCGAATTGGTCGAACACATGGGCCACGAAACGATCGCCTATTTTTCACGGAATGGCACCCAGCATGTCGCACGCTTCGCCGCCGATGTGTCCCACACTCCAGGCGCGACCATTCCTCTCTATATCCGCCCCAATGCATGGCATCTCTTTACCGCCGATGATGCGGGGAAACGGCTGAATGAAACTATCCGTCCTATGAACTCCGGATAAAAACCATCCATTCAAATTTCGAATTTCGGATTGGATTGCGGAAGTGCCGCGTTGGGAGAAAATCATGGCATCCAGATCTAGCATGGCTGGAATATCATGCTTCATCGTGATGAGTTTGTACACGTTACAACTATCGGCGGACTGGAGCGCCCGCGAGAGGGTCGAATTGGGTTGGCACGACGAGTTCCAACTCGATACCGGGTGGATTCCCGAACCAAGAGAGCAATCTCATGAGGCAGGTGTTGTATTTCACTCGAAAGGGGCAATCTTCTCGGTACCCGCCTCCAACAATCCGGTTTCCTGGACTCGTACAACAAATCCAATCTGGCCGAATCCGTTCCGGTATATCGAAATTCGCTATCGTATGGAACCGTCCGGCAACAGATCCCCATCGGTTTCATTTCTGTTGACAGATGATTCCACCGGCCCGATCACACCCGGTGCCCTCAATCCGGAAAATCCCATCGCCGGCGATCATGAGGTGCGCGTCGGACCACTGCCATGCGATCAGAACCGGGCCATCTACGATCTGGAGGATCTATTTCCATCCGACCGGATCGGTCGGATCACATTACAAATCATAGCCGGCGATGTACCGGCTAAAGTCTATCTCGAGCGACTTGCGTTTTGGTCCACGGATCCAAGGAAGCCATCACCGGGCACCGCGCAAGTGGCCACCATGCCATTCTTTGCCAAGGAGGAATCGGCGCCAGCCGAAGTTCCCTCCCGGAAGGGCGAATGGGAACCGCTGGAACTACCGGACCATGGTACGATTGCCTCGACATGGTTGGCTTCCGCGCTTGGCACTTCGCCCGATTGGCCAGACGGGACAGAAATCCAGCGGCGGGGTATCGGCTTTCGCTTAAACCCCATGGAACAAGCGGCTGCGAGTACCCGGATGATGGAAACCGATACCATCGAAATCCCGGGCACGTGGCGGGGCTCTGAACTGGCCCTGCTATTGGCCACCCGCATGACCGGCAGCGATGCGAGGGCTTTCGGAAGCGCCACTGGCCAGCCGCGGACGGAGATCACATCACCCCATCGACTCGCCGTGCGGTTGGAATATGAGGATGGTAGCACGACCACGCATCTACCGTGGTCGGTCGGGCACGGAAGATGGACCGTGGCGAAACTACCGGATGCCTATATCGTGCCGCTCGATTGTGATAAAACCCTTCGCCACATC